>DPAW01000042.1 GCA_003517285.1 Verrucomicrobiales bacterium | reverse complement strand
GATCGAATCGGATAAGGTCGACCTAGAAATCATCCACAACGCCGTTGGCACCGTGACCGAGAGCGACGTCCACCTAGCCGCCAGTTCACAAGCGGTTATACTTGGATTCCACACGCGCGTGGACAAGACTGCTCCCGACGCTGCCAAACAACACGGTGTGCAGATCAAGCAATACAAGATCATTTACGAGTTGATCGATGAAATGAAGGACGCCATGGCCGGCCTGCTGGAACCCATCGAGAAAACCGTGGTGATGGGCACCGCTGAAATCCGCCAGCTCTTCCCGCTCAGCAAGGGCGGCACTGTGGCCGGCTGCATGGTCACCGATGGCCACATCAAGCGCGGCAAGGTGCGTGTCATGCGCGGCGAGAAGGAACTCTTTACCGGACCGATCCACACCCTGAAACGGTTCAAAGACAACGTCGATGTCGTCCGTTCCGGCATGGACTGTGGTATTCGGGTCGATGGATACGATGATTTTCAGGAAGGTGATCTCATCCAATCCGTCACCACCGAACAGGTGGCCGCCACCCTTTAACCCCGCCCTCACATGCCGTCGCTTCGCCATGAACGCGTTCGCGAACTGCTCAAGCGCACCGTGGGAGATATTCTCCGGCGCGAACTGAGCACCGAGGAATGTGGCCTAGTCAGTGTCAACGATGTTGGCGTGGCCAACGATCTGCATTCGGCCGCCATCTTTGTTAGCGTACTCGGCAGTGAAAGCCAGCAATACGCCGCCCGCAAACGCCTCGAACGCGACCGCTCCCATTTCCAATACATGCTCGGCCGCGAGGTGGTTTTAAAATACACCCCACGCATCCGGTTCGAGCTGAACGATGCCATCGCCGAGGGCGACCGTGTCATCTCTCTCCTCGAGGAATTGGAGAAGGAAAATGAGGAGGACAAAAACCCGTGAAGCGCCGCCTCAAGATCATTGATCAAATCATCCGCGAGCTGAAAGCCGCCCGTACCATCGCGGTCACCGGCCACATGCGGCCTGATGGCGACTGCATCGGCAGCGAGTTGGCCATCGGGTATGCGCTAAAGAATCTCGGTAAAAAGGTCACCGTCTTTAGTCAGGACGAAATGCCCGATAAACTGGCCTTTCTCGACTCAGGCAAAATCCTCACGGGCCCGCGCACACCGCGGCCCTATGATGCCGCGGTGGTGGTCGACTGCGCCAACTTCGAACGCATGGGTGCCATTTGCGATTCCATCAGTAAACGCGGCCCGCTCATCAACATCGATCATCACGGCTCCAACACCCGCTACGGAGACATCAACTGGATCGACGCCCAATCCGCCAGTAGCGGCGAACTCATCTATCGCCTCCTCAAGCAGGCCAAATGGCCCATCACCGCGCCCATTGCCGATTGTCTTTTCACCGCCATCAGCACCGATACCGGCAGTTTCCAATACCCCACCACGCAACCCTCCACCTACCACGCCGCCGCCGAGCTGGTGAATCGCGGGGCCAATCTCGCGCAGATTTGCGAGGAAGTATACCAGAGCTATCCCTTGTCCCGCGTGAAACTGCAGAAGCACATGTACAACAGCTTCAAGCTCACCCAGCAAAATCAGGTCGCCTACTTTTGGCTGCGTCAGGCGGACTACAAAAAGGCTGGGGCCGTGCCGGACGAAAGCGAGGGGCTCATCGATCACATCCGCGACATTCAGGGCGTGAAGGTCGCCTGTCTGTTTGAAGAGATCGAACCCGAGATCACCCGCATCAGCCTGCGTTCGAAATTGCGGGAAGTAAACGCCTCCGATATTGCCCTCGCCTTTGGCGGCGGCGGCCACCAATCCGCCGCCGGCGCACGGATTCCTGGCAAACCCAGCACCGTACAACGCCGCGTACTCGCCGCCGTAAAACAGGCGCTCGCCGAAAGCAATTCATCCCGCTAATGCCCCGCAACCACTCCCGCCAACCGGAAAACGAATTGCACGGTGCACTGCTAATTGACAAGCCGGCCGGCCCCACGTCCCACGACATTGTGGACATTATCCGCGGCCAATACGGCCTTCAAAAGGTCGGCCATTGCGGCACCCTCGACCCCGCCGCCACCGGCCTCTTGATCCTGCTCCTCGGCCGAGCCACCAAGCTTTCCATGAAACTCACTGCCGACCACAAAGTCTACGAGGGCTCCATTGAGTTCGGCAAAACCACCGACAGCTACGATGCCCAAGGCGAGATCACGGCCACCGCAGCGGTGCCTTCTCTCGATTGCGAGGCGCTGAACGCCGCCGCCCAATCTTTTCAGGGAGATATCCAGCAGAAACCGCCCATGGTTTCCGCCGTCAAGAAAGACGGCGTACCACTCTACAAACTCGCCCGCAAAGGCAAAACCATCGAACGCGAAGCGAAGCCGGTTCATATTTTTTCATTCGAATTCAATCAATACACCGAACCCGCCGGAACCTTCCGGGTGCATTGCTCCAAGGGCACCTACGTGCGAAGTCTGGCGCATGAGCTTGGCGAGCAACTCGGCTGCGGCTCGCACCTGCGCACCCTGCACCGCACTGCCTCCGGAAAATTTGATGTCGCCGACGCTATCCGATTGGAGGACCTCGTAAAACTGCCGGAAGCCGAATTGCCCGGCCGAGTGCTCTCGCTCGTGGAACTGGCGCACCTGTTGCAACCTGAATGAGAACACTCAGCGACGCCCGCGAACTGAAGCCGGCCAATGGTCGTGTGTGCTGCGCCATCGGCATGTTTGATGGGGTGCATCTCGGACATCAACAGGTGATCCGACAGGCCGTTTCCGATGCGCACCAGCTCGAAGCCTCCTCCCTCTGCGTCACCTTTGATAAACATCCGTCCACCGTCATTGCCCCGGAACGGGCGCC
>DPAW01000312.1 GCA_003517285.1 Verrucomicrobiales bacterium | reverse complement strand
GATCCCAAGCCAAAGCTCAAGGAGATGCACCTGAAAAAGTTTCAGCGGCAGAGCAAGTTTCTCTCCGCGATGGGCTCGGGTGAGCGCTATTATGTGCAAAGCCCTTTTGGCTTCCGTAAGGCGGGTCAGAGCGGTATGGATCTTTGCGAGCACTGGGAGCACCTCGCGGATGTGGCCGATGAGTTGTGCGTGTATCGCGGGTGTCAGGCCGAATCGATCAATCATCCCACGGCCAACTATCACATGAACACCGGCAACCGTTTCGGTGGTGATCCGGCGATTGGCTCGTGGGTGACGTATGGGTTGGGCTCAGAGAATCAGGATTTGCCGGGCTTCGTTGTGTTGCCCGAAGTGGCTTATCCGCAGGGCGGCGCGGCCAATTGGTCCAACGGCTATTTGCCGCCTCATTATCAGGGCACCACCTTGCGTGCGAAGGGTTCGCCGATTCTCGATCTTCATCCGCCGAAGGGGGTCACGCGCGCGCAGCAGCGTAGTAATCTCGACTTGCTAGCCCGGCTCAATCAACAACACGCCGTCCAGCGCGCCGACCATGCCGATTTGGCCGCACGCATGGATAGCTATGAGTTGGCTTACCGCATGCAGATGAAGGTGCCCGGCATTCTTGATCTCGGTCAGGAGAAGGAAGCCACCCGTGCCGCGTACGGACTGAATGATGACCGCGCCAAAGATTTCGGCCAACGTCTGTTGCTGGCGCGTCGCTTGCTCGAGCGCGGCGTGCGTTTTGTACAGGCCTATACCGCCGGTTGGGATTCGCATGATTATCTTGGTAAATCTCACAGCGAACGTATTCGCTCGGTCGATCAACCTATCGCGGCCCTGTTAAAGGATCTCAAGCAACGCGGTATGCTCGACGATACGCTCGTCGTCTGGTGTGGCGAATTCGGTCGCACGCCGGACAACGGCAAGCGCGGCGGCGGTGAACGGCTTGGTCGTGATCATAACAAAAACGCCATGCCTATTTTCCTCGCTGGCGGCGGCGTGAAAAAGGGCCACATCATCGGGGCTACTGACGAGATTGGCGACACCGCCGAGGAGGTCGTTCATCCCATTCGCGATTTCCACATCACGCTCCTGCGCCTGCTTGGCCTGGACGATAACAAGCTCACCTACTTCCACGGCGGCCGCTTCAAGCAACTCAGCCAAACCGGCGGCGAGCTGATCAAGGAATTGATTGCGTAGACCGCAGCACGCCGGTTGAATTGGCGGAGATCATTTCGTCATGAAAACTTTTTTTACCGCTTTGCTGCTTTTCCATGGGATCGCCTCTGTGGAAGGAGCGGCAAAGAACGACTTCGTCCCCATGTTCGATGGTGAAACTCTTAAGGGCTGGGAGGCGACTCCAGCCAAGATTGCGCCGGCGTGGACGGTGCAGGACGGTATGATCGTCGGTAATGGCGACAAGGGGCGTGGTTATCTCACCTACACGGCGAATAAGAATGTGGCCGATCTTGAGCTGAAGTTCAGCTATCGCTTTCCCGGCAAGGGTAACAGCGGCGTAAATATCCGTGCCATACCGGATAAGACGCACCGACGCGATTTCCAGAGCTACCACGCGGACCTCGGCCATCTCGGCATTGGCAAAAACGTAATGGGTGCGTGGGACTTCCACACACCCGGTCGGCGCGAGCATCGTTGCTTCCGCGGCGATCGCTTGGTGATCGCCGAGAATGATCAGCCCACCATCACCCCCATCAAAAACGCTCTCACCGCCTTAGACATCCGTAAGGGCGATTGGAACCATGTCCACATCATCGTCGAGGGCAATCGGTTCCAGCTCTTCATCAACGGCAAACTCTCTAGTGAATTTACCGAGCACCTCCCTCAAGCCAAACGCCTCCAGAGCGGCATGATTCAGCTACAACTCCACGACCCCGGTATGATCGTGCAATTCAGAGACTTGCAGTTGAAAGTGCTGAAGTAGGGAGTTGATTGTAAATTGTTAACAATCCGTTTGACGCGCATGTGGGTGGCTGTAGAATTGGGCTCATGCAGCTTGCGGAACATTCGGTGAGGTCGATGCGGGAGCAGATTGTGGATACCCTTCGGGCCGAAGTATTGGCCGGGGCTTGGACCAATCATGCGCCGGTGCGGGAGCAGGCATTGGCCGAACGGTTCGGTGTGAGCCGCGGGCCAATCCGTGATGCGCTTCAGGAACTGTCCCGGGAAGGCGTGTTGGTGTATCGTCCGAACAAAGGCGTCCGTGTTAACACGCCGCCCGCAGAGGCTGAGCGGCAGTTGTTGCAGGCGATGCGCCGCGAGATGGAGAGCTTTTGCCTCAGCCAATGTATCGATCAATTGACGCCCACGGATGACGAACAGCTCGCGGGTATTCTCGCTGAACTCACGCGTGCTTGCGATAGTGGCGATCTTAGCTCGATTGCCGATTGCGACTTGGCGATGCACCGGTATCTTGTGCGCAGTGCCTCAAGCGAACTGGAGGCCATTTGGCAAAGCATCACGTCGCGACTGCTTATGGATTACTCGCGCATTGATCGCTTCGACCAAATCATTTCGGAGCACGAAGCCATTTTGGAGGCAGTGAAACAACGCGATTTGAAATCCGCGCAACAAGCGATCAACGCCAACATCATCTGACATGCGATTATTTTTCGCCATTTTCGTGTGTTTCATAACGCAAACCATGGCCGCCGATCACGAAGGCGAACGCCTGTTTGCTTTGAAAGTGCGTGGAATCTTTAGCGCCAAGTGCCTGGCGTGCCATGGCGAGGAGGGGAAGAGGCTAAAGGGGGATTTGGATCTGACCTCGCGCGCTGCGATGTTACGGGGCGGCGAAAGCGAAGAGGTCTCGGTTGTGCCGGGCAAACCGATGGCGAGCCCGTTGTACCTGGCGGCCACGCGCGCCCATGAAGATGATTGGTCGGCGATGCCGCCGAAAGAAAATGACAAGCTGACCGCGGGCCAGTTGGCCGCACTAAAGCGCTGGATCGAACTTGGTGCCCCGTGGCCGGATGCCCAGACGCAAGCGCGCTTCATCGTCGAGGAGCGGGCCAAGCCAGTGACCGCCGAGGGCGTGCTGGTGAAAACTAGTGGTGGGTCGTCAGAGGATTGGACTTATCGGCGTTACCGCCCGGAGGATGTCTGGGCGTTTCAGCCGCTGAGCAAGCCGCCCGTGCCGAGGACTGCGGCGAATCCGGTGGATGCATTCATCGGGCGCAAGCTTAAAGCGGCGGGATTTGCAGCGGCGCCGCAAGCGGATTTTCGCACGTTGGTGAAACGCGCGTATTATGACCTCACCGGATTGCCGCCAACGCCATATGAGATTTTTCAATTCCGCCTGGCGTGGGACAAGGATCCTGCCCAAGCATGGAGTGCGCTTATTACTGAGCTGCTGGCCAGTCCGCATTACGGCGAGCGTTGGGGACAGCATTGGCTGGATGTCGCCCGTTACGCCGACACGGGAGGTTACTCCAACGACTACGAGCGCTCGAACATGTGGCGCTACCGTGACTATGTCATCCGTGCCTTCAACGAAGACAAGCCGTACGATCAGTTTGTGATTGAGCAGATCGCCGGTGACGAACTGGCCGATACCTCGCTGCGCCAACGCATCAGTGACTGGAATCAGTTTCAAAACGCGCGTCAGAACGGAAAGCAGTACAACGCCCGCGAGGCTGAGCAACTGGTGGCCAGTTCGTTTCTGCGCATGGGCCCGTGGGATCCGGCGATGGTGAAGAAACCACAGGCGCGGCAGCTTTATCTGGATGATGTGGTCAATGCCGTGGGCGAGACGTTTCTCAGCACCACGATGCGCTGTTTCAAGTGCCACGACCACAAGTTTGATCCGTTGCCCACCCGCGATTACTACCGCATGTACGCGGTGTTCGAGCCCACGCAACTGGCCGAGCGGCCAACGCCTTTTCTCGACCAGGAAAACCGCGTCGGCTTAAAGGAAGGTGAGACGGCCACGCGGAAGCTACTGGCGTTTGCCACGGACAAACACAATGCGCTTTACAACAAGCAGGAGTCCGCCGCGCGCGCGTGGTTTGCGAAGGCTGGCACGAAGTATCTCGATGAAAAGGCACGGCAGAAATTGCCCGATGAGGAAAAGCCGCCTCGGCTCGTGGGCCTTTCTTCCGAGGAGCAGGGCCGAAAGAAGGTGCGCCGGCAGGACGAGTGGATTTGGGAACGACGCCTAGAGCGTTACCAACCGCTGGCGCAATCCGTGTACAACGGGCCTGTGCCAAATTTTCTGAACGCCCGTAAGCTGCGCATGAACGCGCGCGCTAATAACCAATGGCGGCCGGATAGCCGTATCCTTAGCGGTGGCTCGCTAGAAGCTCCTGGCGCGGCAGTGACGCCCGGTGTGCTCAGCGCCCTGGGCGTGCCGGTGCCGGGTGCCAAGGCGAGCGATCCGTACCAGATCAAAGATCCGCTGGATGGTCGGCGTCTGGCATTGGCGCGGTGGATTGCGGATCCGGGGAATCCGTTGACGGCTCGTTCCATCGTCAACCGTGTCTGGCAGCAACACTTTGGCCAACCGTTGGCCGCCAACCCGAATAACCTTGGTGCTAAGGGCGGCAAGCCAACACATCCGGAATTGCTCGATTGGTTGGCAGCGGATTTCGTCGAGCACGGTTGGAAATTCAAACGATTACACCGGCTGATCATGGAGTCGGCAACCTATCGCCAATCCGGCGCGCACCCGCAGGCGGCCAAATTGGCTGAAGCCGATCCGGACAATCATCTATTCGCCTTCCGCGCGCCGCGCCGTCTATCCGCCGAGGAATTGCGCGACAGCTTGCTCAAGGCCACCGGCGAGCTGAATCCGGCTCTTGGCGGCTTGCCGGTAATGCCGGAGATCAACATGGAAGTCGCTCTGCAACCGCGTATGATTCAGTTTTCTCTCTCACCCGCGTACCAGCCTTCGCGCACGCCCGCTGAGCGCAATCGAAGAACCATTTACGCTTACCGCGTGCGCGGCCAAGCCGATCCATTTCTCGAGACATTCAATCAACCCAACCCTAACGACTCCTGCGAGGCGCGTGTGTCGGAGACGGTCACCCCACAGGTGTTCACTTTGCTGAATAGTGACGTGATGAGCGATCGCGCCATCGCTCTAGCTCTCCGCGCAGAAAAAGAATTCGACACGCTGCACCTGCAGGTGAAACGCGCCGTGCAACTCGCCTACGGTCGTGTGCCGGACAAGGTTGAGTGGGACCGGCTTAAGCAATACGTCACCAAGATGCGAGCTTATCACGCGAATCACGAGCCATCGGCTGTCGAATATCCCACCGCCATCACTCGTTCACTCGTCGAGGAACTCACAGGGCAACCCTTTGAGTACGAGGAGATTCTGCCGGTGTTTGAAGATTACGTCCGTGACCGAAAACCGGCTGATGTGAGTGCAAGGACTCGCGCGTTAGCCGACCTGTGCTTACTTTTGTTCAACTCGAACGAATTCATGTATATTTACTGATGAATATTCCAAATCTGCATCGCCGCGATTTTTTGTATGGGTTGGGCTCCTCATTGGGTGCCCTGGCCATGACCGATCTGCTCGCCAAGGAAACGGCGGGTCCATTGACGCCCAGAAAACCAATGCACGCGCCCAAGGCGAAAAACGTGATCATGCTCTTCATGGAAGGCGGGCCGAGTCAGATGGATACGTTTGATCCCAAGCCGAAGCTCGATGCGCTGCATAAGACGGAGAGCAAGAGCACGCGCGGGTTGGAGACCGGTTTCAAGTTCTACGTGGGCAGCCCGTTTAAGTCGCGCAAGGTAGGGCAGGCGGGGCTGGAGATGAGCGATCAGTGGCAACATCTGCCGGAGGTGGCCGATGAATTGTGTAACTACCGCGGATGCACGGCCGAGTCGCTGAATCATCCCGAGGCGTTGTTTCACATGAACACCGGCAGCCGGCTGGGTGCTGACCCTGCGCTGGGCGCCTGGGTGAATTACGGGCTGGGTTCGATGAATCAAAATCTGCCCGGCTACGTGGTGATGACCGAGCTGGCCTTGCCGCAGGGCGGTTCGCGCAACTGGAGCAACGGCTTTTTGCCCGGGCACTTTCAGGGTACGCGTCTGCGCCCGACAGGATCGCCCATTCTCGATCTGCACGCGCCGACGCATAAGACGCGGGAACATCAGCGTGCCGCTCTGGACGAACTCGCGTTTCTCAACCAACGCCACGCCGCCAAGCATCCCGGCCACGCCGACCTCGCCACCCGCATGGAAAGCTACGAACTGGC
>DPAW01000003.1 GCA_003517285.1 Verrucomicrobiales bacterium | reverse complement strand
TTTTTGGTGGCTATAAAGAAGTGGACCGACCCGATCCCATCCCGAACTCGGCCGTCAAACGCTTCATTGCCGATGGTAGCGATTGTATAGCTTTCGCGAGAGTAGGTCGCCGCCAGTTTTTACTTAACCGGGCTCAAGAGAGTCCGGTTTTCTTTGTTTACGCATAAGTTCAACGTATGCATTAAAAAGCGTGGCGATGATCAATAATGGGACAGTCTATTTAGTAGGTGCCGGGCCTGGAGATCCGGGGTTGTTGACTCGGCGGGGAGCGGAGTTGATCGGCCGAGCAGAAGTGCTTGCTTACGACGCGCTCTGTAATCGTTCTCTATTAAAACTCGCGCCGGAATCTGCGGAAATTATTTATGCCGGCAAACGTGCCGCAGATCATGCAATTCCTCAGGGAGAGCTGAATGAATTGTTGGTACAAAAGGCTCTGGAAGGAAAGACCGTGGTGCGCTTGAAGGGCGGGGATCCGTTCGTTTTTGGGCGTGGCGGCGAGGAGGCACAGGAATTAGCTGAGGCCGGTGTACCGTTTGAAATTGTTCCCGGTATTTCTTCATCTGTGGCAGCACCTGCGTATGCCGGGATTCCCGTGACGCATCGAGATTATTGCTCCAGTTACACAGTCATCACAGGGCATGAATGTCCAGAGAAAGGAGGCGAAAGCTCGATTAACTGGAAGCAGCTCGCGGAAAGTGATGGGACCAAGGTGATCCTCATGGGCGTTGAGCGTATACGCGGTATTGCGGAGCGATTGATGGAAAATGGTCTGAATTCAGAAACTCCTGTGGGAATGGTGCGGTGGGGAACGACAGGTCAGCAAGAGACATTAATCGGGGAACTCAAAACTATCGCTGAACTCGTTGAACAAAATGATTTTAAATCTCCGGCGGTCACGATTGTTGGTGGAGTGGTTGATTTGCGGGAGCAACTCAATTGGTTTGAGCGGCGGCCGCTTTTTGGGCGGCGAGTTGTGGTGACTCGTACACGCACGCAAGCGAGCGCATTAGGTGCGCGCTTGTCTGAGTTGGGGGCGGATGTACTAGAAATTCCGACCATCAAAATTGTAGAGCCGGATAACCTTGAGGCGCTGCGTGACGGCTTGCTCGGACTGGGGTCTTACCAATGGCTCGTGTTCACCAGCCCGAATGGGGTGGATCGTTTTTTTGATTATTTTTTCAAAGGCTTTGATGATTTGCGCGATTTAGGAGGCTGCCGGATCGCAGCGGTGGGGCCAGCAACCGCGGCTAAGCTTAAAGGGTTGCATCTCAAAATTGATCTTATGCCTGATTGCTACACGGCCGAAGGTGTAGCAGCGGCGTTTCGCGATAGTGAGGAATATTCGATTGAAAACGAAAATGTGGCCTTACTTCGCGCGCAAGTGGCGAACCCGGAATTGCCACGCGAACTGGAATCCCTTGGGGCAATCGTGGATGACGTCCCTGTTTACAAAACCGTGCAGGAAACCGAGGATCGCAATGGTGCCGTTGCGCGTCTTCAAGAAGAGGGAGCCGATTGGATTACTTTTACCAGCAGTTCCACAGTGGAACATTTTGACGCGCGGTTTGGTTTGGTGGAGACGTTGGAAAAGCACGGGGCGCGTGTCATTAGCATTGGCCCGGAAACAACCAAGTCACTGAAGAAGCTGGGCGTGGAGCCGACAGTGGAAGCGCAGCCGCATACCATTGATGGCATGGTGGAGGCCCTTGTGCCGGCGGCGGGTTAAAGACAGAACCGCTCAATCAGCCCCTCAAATTCAATCTTCTGCACTGCTTGCAGAGCTTCATATTCCGGTATGCCTGATGACGTTTGACTTACGATATCCACAAACGCAAAAGGGTCCCACTCCGACATGGTCGACTGGGCGAGATGGGCCAGGGGCGTGTCTTTCAGGGCTTCTGTGGCCCGCGTGTTGATCGTGTGAAAGGCTGCGTGTTGGCCTGTTCGCGTGAACCAATATTTGGCGTTTGAATAATCGGGCTCGCGGCGGTGCATGATGCCGTGCAGAAAGCTGCCGTCGCTTGAGCTGATGTTCTGGGATAGATCATGCGAAGCATCCAAGTGATCGTGCCAAAGGAGCAACGCGCTGTGGATCAAGGGTTGTTGCCGTGGATGAAGGTCAAGGGCGTTGAGGGCGGCTTGGCATTCACTAAGACTAAGAGCGTCGGCCCGGCGCTCAGGCCCGAGGGATGCGAGCGTGGATGTATCAAGGAGAATTTGGATTTCCCGGGGAATGCTCATGGTTTAAAGGGCAGATTGGACGCGCTCGTGGTAGGTTTCTTGGAGTTTTAAGGTGAGTGGTGATTGCTTGATTAGGTGGCCGTCCAAAGTGCCGATTGGTTGTATTTCACGAACGCTATTTGTGAGGAACAATCCGTCAGCTAACCTGAGTTCCTCGTGAGGCAGATCACATTGAGCAGTGCGAATACCGAGTTCGGCGGCTAGCTCCAAGACAAACCCGCGGGTTATACCGCCAAGGCAGCCGCTGGCAAGGGGCGGTGTTCGTAGGACATTTTCCGCTACGGCAAAAATGTTACTAGCAGCGGTCTCGGTGGCGTGACCGTTGCGGTTCAATAGCAGCGCATCGTGGACCTCGGCTCGTTCAGCTTCCCGCATGGCAATGATATTGACTAGTTTGTTGGCGGTCTTGAACGTGGAAAGCGGATCGTGGTCACTGAGAATTCCTGCTGCGGTAATAATGTCCACGCGTGTTTTCGGATCAGCCACAGGGGGGGCGTCATGTGGTGAAATGAGCACGGTGGGTGAACTGCAGCCCATGGAGCTGTAGCCGCGCTTGCCGGTTCCACGCGTGATGTAAAGGCGGAGGATTCCGTCGGAGACCTTGTTGCGTGTGATTAATTCACGGCAATGGTCAGTCCATTCATCAAAGGAAAAGGGGTCCTCGATATGGAGCCCGCTCAAGCCGTGGGCCAGTCGGCCAAGGTGGCGTTCGAGTAGGAAGGGATGCCCTTGATAAATGCGAATCGTTTCAAACACTCCATCGCCGTAAAGAAAGCCGCGGTCGAAGGCGGATACCTGCGCCTGCTCCTCAGGAATCCATTCGCCGTTGAGGAAGACTTCCATTAGGCGAGCCAGTCTTTCATCACGCGACCGGCGACATCCGTGAGCCGGAAGTCGCGGCCCTGGAAGCGGTAGGTGAGCTTCTTATGGTTCAAGCCAAAGCAATGGAGGAGAGTGGCTTGAAGATCATTAGGGTGCACTGGGTTTTCAGCGATGCTCCAGCCGATCTCATCGGTTTTGCCGTATACTTGGCCGCCTTTCAAACCGCCGCCTGCCATGACCATGGAGAAACAGAACGGATGATGATCGCGCCCGGTGGCATTCTTATTTCCACCGCGGTTCTCCCCGAGCGGTGTGCGGCCGAATTCCGAAGACCATTGCACGAGCGTGCTGTCGAGCAGACCGCGTTCTTTCAAATCGCGAATGAGCGCGGCGATGGGTTGATCGACCACACTGGAGTTGTATTTCAATTCCCCGTCCAGCTTGCTGTGGTGATCCCAGGAAGCATAGACAATATTGATGTAACGTACGCCGCGTTCAACCATGCGCCTAGCGAGCAGGCAGTTGCGGGCAAAATCTTGATGGGTGTCACCAAATTTACCGCGTCCGCCTCCGCCGGGATCGGGCCGATCCACGCCGTACACCTTGAGGGTGGAGGCTTTTTCCCTGGAGAGATCGATCAATTCCGGGGCGGCCGTTTGCATGCGGCTGGCCAATTCATAGCTGGCAATGCGGCTGGCGATTTCGGGGTCGTGGATTTTTTCAAAACGCCCTTGGTTGACGGCGTTCAGGGTGTTGAGTCCGGCGCGTTGAAGTTCGGGTGGGAGACCCTTGGGATTGGAAAGATTAAGCACTGGCTCGCCCTTTGAGCGAAACAACACACCGGCGTACGAACTGGGGAGAAACCCACTTTGCCAGAGGGTTGCGCCTCCGCTGGAGCCGCGGCCGGCGGTGAGCACCACGTAGCCTGGGAGATTTTCGGATTCACTGCCCAAGCCGTAATTGATCCATGAACCGGCCGTGGGCATGCCGAAACGAGACACGCCGCACTGCATTAGGAGTTGGCCGGGGTGATGATTGAATTCATCCGAATGCATGGAGCGGACCATGAGCAGGTCATCAGCTACTGAACCGAGGTGGGGTAGGAAATCACTGAACTCCAAACCGGACTGGCCGTGTGCCTTGAAGGTGCGTTGGGAGCCCATGAGCTTGGCGGTGTCCGGCTTAATGAATGCAAACCGCGCCTTGTCCAGAATCTCCGTGGGGAGCGACTGGCCGTCACGTTTGTTTAACTCCGGTTTGGGGTCAAAGAGATCCAGATGCGAGGGGGCTCCGGCCATGAAAATATTAATGCAAGCCTTGGCTGTGGGTTCAAAGTGTGGCTTGCGCGGCGCAAGAGGATTGGCAAATTCCTTGGCGAGCAAGCCGTCTTCAACCAAGAGGGAGGCCAAGGCGGCGCCACCAAGCCCGCTGGCACTGGTGGCTAGGAAGTCGCGGCGTGTTTGTTGGATTTGAGCTTGAGCGGGGTACATGATCATTCGCGGGTGATGAATTCGTCAAGGTTCAGGAAAATTCGCGTAACCACAGCCCACGCACTTGCTTCAGGATTGCCGTTAAAGGCAGCTGCTGCGTCTTTATTATCGGCATAATAGGCCTTGGCCTTCGTCAGAAGGTCGGCAAAGGCTCCGATTTCAGAGGGCGTCGGTTGGCGCGCCGTGCAGAGCTGGAAGCCGAGTTGAATTCGGGCGGTGTCCTCGGCGCGTTCGGCAAGGAGTCGCTTGGACATGGCCTTGGCGGCATCGGTGAAAACAGTGTTGTTCAAGGTGGCTAGGGCAGCAAGGGGGGTGTTGGAAATATTTCGCTTCACACAAGTGACATTGCTGTCGGGGCAATCAAAGGTAATGAGATTCGGGTGTGGCGAGGTGCGTTTGAAAAAGGTGTACATGCCCCGCCGGAATTGATCTTCACCATTGCTGGTTTTCCATTTGAAATTATTAGCATAGCTTAGCTCGGCAACGCCAGGCGGCAACGGGGGAAAGACGCTAGGGCCGCCAATCTTCGCGGAAAGCTGGCCGCTGGCGGCGAGTGTGAGATCGCGGATGGTTTCGGCCTGAACCCGGAACCGGTTTTGGCGATGAAGCAAATGGTTGTTGGGATCAATCTCGGAAAGCTCGGGGCGGTGACGGGAGGATTGCTGATAGGTGGCGCTCTGGGTGATGAGCCGAATCATGGCCTTTCGGCTCCAATTAAGCTGGACGAATTCGACGGCCAACCAGTTTAGCAGGGCCGGATGTGAGGGGGCATCGCCGCGGGCGCCGAAGTCGTTCATGGTACGCACGAGGCCTTCGCCAAACAGATGGCTCCAAATGTGGTTGGCGGTAACGCGCGGCACGATGGGGGTTTGGCCATCAACAAGCCAGCGGGCGAGATCAAGCCGGTCGCCTTGGGCGCGATTTTTAATGGTGGGCAAGGTTGCGAATGTGCCGGGAGAAACTTTGTCTCGCGGTTGCTTGAATTCGCCGCGATGCAGGACATGTGTGGTTCGCGGACTGCTGGTTCGCTGGGCAATGACGCGTACACTCATCACGGGCGGTTTAGGAGCACCTTCGGTGAGCTTCTTCAAATCTGACTGGAGACGCATGGCGTCGGGGTCGAGTCCGCGGGCAAAAGCGATCAGAGATTGTTTTTCTGTTGCAGAACGTTGGTCGGCAGGCTTAGCGAGGAGCTTCGCGATGGCTACGGGAATGCGATCATCTGCGGCGTGCCCGGTGCGTGCGCTGAGGCGGAGGCGGCCGATGGTGTGTTGGGTGCCGTATTTTTGATCGAGTACGATGTGCAGAAAAATATCGGAGTCCGCCTTGAAGGGTTTGGTAAAGGTGACCGTGAGTTGATTCGGTTTGCCGAACTGATTGGCAATAGCCCAGCCGGATCCGGTTCGGCCGCCGGCAGTTTTGCCATCAATGGCATTTTGGGCAGGCCACCCTTTTTGTTCGTAGGAAGCGGCCGCCTTCGCGAGGGCGATAGGTTTGCCGGTGAATTTGCGTTCGGTGTTGGCGTAGACGCGGATGTCGTTGAGGACAAAATTCCCATGCTCGGCCCGCCCGGGGCCTTTGGCGCCAAGTGATGGATCGGGCAGAACTTCCAGACGGATGCCGGTAATTTCGCGTTGGGAGGTTTTGAACTCCAGCTCGTATTCGGCTGTGGCTGGGTTGTCGCCGGACACCAGTAGGGAGGCGTCCTCCTGCAGCTGAATTTTTACCTTGGGGTTTTGCTGGGCTTGGGCGGAGAGAAATTCCAGAGCATGAAAGGCTACTGCCGAGGCTGGGCGAGCGGCTAATTCGGCTTGGAGTTTCTTCTCCAAGGCGGGCCATTGTTTTTCAAGGACAGCGTCGTGCTCGATAATTTTGGACTGCAGGGCATTGACTTTGGCTTCGTGTATTTTGCGGGTGTCTTCAAAATCCACAAGCGCCTGTCGTGAACGCGGGATGCTGGCGCTGCTTTCATCGCCATTATTGAAATAGGCGAAGAGCTGGTAGTACTCCTTTTGGGTAAGTTGATCGTACTTGTGGTTGTGGCAGCGAGCGCAGCCAACTGTGAGGCCAAGCCAAACTGAACCGAGTGTTTCCACGCGATCCATAACGGCGGCGACGCGCCATTGCTCGCGGTCGGTGCCGCCTTCGGTGTTGGTGAGGGTTTGGCGGTTGAAAGCGGTGGCGAGTTTTTGCAGGGGGGTGGCGTTGGGGAGAAGGTCGCCGGCGAGTTGCTCGATGGTGAACTGATCAAAGGGGAGGTCGGCGTTGATGGAGTTGATGACCCAATCGCGATAGCGCCAGGCGTTCATGCGTGGGCGATCTTTTTCGTATCCATCACTATCGGCATAGCGAGCCTTGTCGAGCCAGTGCCGGCCCCAGCGTTCGCCAAAATGCGGCGAGGCAAGCAGGCGCTCGACGAGACGGTTGTAGGCTTCCGGCGATTTGTCGTTAATAAATTCGCTGACTTCCTTGGGCGTGGGGGGGAGCCCAATGAGATCATAACTGAGCCGCTTGATGAGCGCGTGGCGATCGGCGCGCGGTGAAGGCTTTAGCTGCCGCGCCTCGAGCTGGGCGAGGACGAAACGGTCAATTTCATTTTGAACCCAAGCAGAGCCGTGGACCTTTGGAAGGGGTTTTTGCTTCAGTGGGCGATAAGCCCAATGTTGGCTCCACTTGGCACCTTCGGAAATCCATTGGCGAATGAGCGCGACCTCGGCCGGTTTCAGGCGGGAACCATGCTCCGGCGGCGGCATTAGTTCACCGGTATCCTGCGTGCTAATGCGGTAGAGCAGTTCGCTGTCTTCCGGTTTGCTGGGGACGAGGGTAGGCTCGCCGGATTTCAATTTGCTATGAAGCGATTTTTTTTCAGTCAGATTCAGGCCACCTTTTTGTTCATCTGGTCCATGGCAGATCGTGCAGTGCTCGGCAAAAATGGGTTGGATATCGCGAGCGAAATCGATATTTTCCGCCTGTAAAAATGATGAAACAACTAATCCTAGGATGATTAAGGTGATTTTGATGGGGGCGGATAACATGGCGAACACCTCTTTCAGGCAAAAAGCATAGACTTTTTGGGTAAATTAGGTCAAATTAAAGCTGTGCGAAGGAGAGGAACACACGTTTGCCCCTATCGCCTTGGTATATAACGTGCTAGATTTAACCATGATGAAAAAAGTGCCTGTCTTTTCCCATCGTCTGATTTTCGCAGCCGCAGCGGCTTGTTTTTCGCAATGGCTGATCGCCGGTGTTCCCGGGGCAGTACCCGGCATTCCCGGAACCGTTCCAGGAGTAGGTGTTCCAGGGGCAATTCCCGGAGGAGTGCCGGGAGGCGTTCCTGGTGGAGCACCCGGCATGGTGGCACCAGGCGGTCTTCCCGGTGGAGAGCCGGGGGTCGGAGGGCAGCAAGTTCAAGGCTTACAGAATTTGAACCCGCAGGTGAAGCGCGTTCCCATTTGGGATCCCGCGCGCGGACCCATGCCGCCTATGATGGCCATTCAATTACTCACCGGCAACGGTTTTACAGCACGTTCCTACTATAACGGGGTGCCGGATCTTTCCTCCCGTGAAGCCAGCCAAGTGCGCACACGTGATGTTATCAAGAGGAAACTTCAAACAATTAAGCTTCCGCCCATGGGGCAGGATGGTAAAGGCTTTGATGGGATGAACATGAGCGTCGTGCTCAAAACTTTGGAAGATGAGATTAAGAAATTTGATCCCACGGGAACCGGGATTTCATTGGTTATAAACCCTTATATCGATCCGGGTGGGGCGGCTATTGCTCCGACTCCTGCACCCGGTGGAGGGGGTGGCGGTCCCGCGGGGCCGGGCGGTGGAATGGCGATTGACCCGGTTACAGGACTTCCCGTTGGGGGAGGCGCTGGGCCGGTTGGCGGGGCACCAGCTATTGATCCGATTACTGGGTTGCCAGTGAACAATGGAGCGCCAGGTGCGGCGCCAGGATTGCCGGGAGTGCCTGGTGCAGGAGGCGTACCCGGTATGGGGGGCGGTGTGCCGGGGCTCGGCGGTGTTCCCGGAATGGGAGGTGTGCCAGGCATGGGTATGCCAGGCCTTGGTGGAATGCCCGGGGCCGGTGGCGGGGCTGCTCCTTCTACTGCAATGCAAGGAGCATTTGATCCCGAGCAGGTCAAAGTAATGAATCTTAGCCGAGGCCTTCCGGCGATGACTGCCAAGCAAGTTCTGGACGTGGTCGCGATGTCTTTCGATCACCCGATCCAATATGTGGTAATGGACCACGGAGTCATGTTCTTTCAACAGGACCCGCAGTTTGCCAACACTGTGACTCGGACATTTACGCTGAATTTAAACACTCGTTCTCTGGCGCAGTTGGGTATTCAAACACCTCAACTGGGCGGTGGGGGCGGCCAAGGTGGTGGAGGTCAAGGTCCTGGAGGTCAAGGTCCTGGTGGGCAGGGGCCTGACGGCGGCTATCCGGGCGGTGATGCAGGCGGTGAGGAAGGCGGTGAAATGATGCAGATACAAAAAATTCGTCCGTTTAACAGTATGGGTGGTTATTACAGTCCCCAGCGGTTTAACTCCTTTTCCGCGCGGCCGACGCCGAATCCGAACTTCATCAGGCGATAATGCCGTCCTGTACGTGGCCGTGGACGTCTGTAAGGCGGAAATCCCGGCCTTGGTACTTGTAGGTCAACTTCTCGTGATCGATGCCGAGTAGGTGGAGGATGGTGGCGTTCATGTCATGCAGATGCACAGGGTGATCGACGGCTTGGTATCCTAGCTCATCGGTGTCGCCATAGGTGATGCCGCCTTTCACGCCGCCGCCGGCGAGCATCATGGAAAATCCTTCCTTGTGGTGATCGCGGCCCACGTTACCGGCAGCCCCGTTGTTGCTGTTACCTTGTAGCATGGGGGTGCGGCCGAATTCAGCTCCCAGAATGATGAGTGTTTCATCCAGCAATCCGCGTTGCTTGAGGTCCTTGATAAGGGCGGCCACGGGCTGATCGATTTGCTTGGCCTTGCGCGGGATGGAGTTGAACACGCCACTGTGGTGATCCCAGCCTTGGTCGAACAGTTGCACAAAACGAACGCCGCGCTCCACGAGGCGCCGGGCCAGTAGGCAATTGTTAGCGAAGCTGGGTTTGCCGGGTTGGGTGCCATACATTGTGTGAGTGTCGGCGGATTCGGTGGAGGTATCCATCAATTCCGGCACGCTGGCCTGCATGCGAAAGGCCATTTCGTATTGAACGATGCGCGTATTAATCTCGGGGTCACCGACGGCATCAAACGATTGGCGGTTCAGGAAGTTGATGCCATCAATAATTTCGCGGCGATCATCTCTGTCAATGCCCTTGGGGTTAGCGAGGAAAAGAACCGGGTCGCCGTTACTGCGAAATTCGATGCCCTGGTGGACGGTAGGTAGAAAGCCGCTACCCCAGAGGCTGTTGCCCGCACCGGCGACGCTGCCGGTAATCATCACCACATAACCGGGTAGATCGCTGTTTTCCGATCCGAGGCCGTAATTGATCCATGAACCAATTCCAGGCCGGCCAAAGCGGCCAAATCCGGTGTGCATGAAAAGTTGTGCCGGGGCGTGATTGAAGTGTTCAGTCCGAATTGATTGCACCAAACACAATTCATCGGCCACTGTGCCGAGTTGCGGGAGGTGTTCGCAGAGGGCAAGTCCGCCTTGGCCGTGTCGGTTGAATTTAAACCGGCTTCCTAGCAGTAGTGGGTGTTGCCTGATGAATGCGAGGCGTTTGCCTTTGAACATGTGGTCCGGGCATTTCTCGCCGTTGCGCTTGGTCAGCTCCGGTTTGTGCGAAAACAAATCAAGCTGTGATGGCGCGCCAACCATGTGGAGGTAAATGACGTGCTTGGCGCGCGGGCGAAAGTGTGGCCGGCGGGTGGCGGCATTATCGGCAAAGAGATTTTGATTCAGGACACTACCCAAGCCCAGTCCGCCAATCCCGAGGCCGCTGGACTTGAGGAATTCGCGCCGTGATTCGCGGGCGTAAAAATGTTGGGCGGCATTCATGTCAGCTTTTGGTGATGGTTTCGTCGAGGTTCAGTAGAATGTTTGCCAGATAAAACCACGCGGCCAATTCAGCGGGGTCCGCGCCTTGAGGGGCTTTCCAGCCTTTGACGTTATTGACCAGATCGGTGGCGGCCTTGGGGTTCTTCTGGAAATAGGCGAGCCGTTGGGTGAGAAGTGGTTTGAGGTAATTTATTTCTGCAGCCCGAGCTTCACGGGATAGGGCGCTTCGGTAGGCAAATTGAATTCGGGAATCCACGGTGGCACCGTTTATTTCGGTGATCCGATGCGCGAATGCCATGGCCATTTCCACATAGGCTTCGTCATTCAAAAGGGTGAGCGCTTGCAGGGGGGTGTTGGTGCGCGGGCGGCGGACGACGCAGGCTCCGCGGTCCGGGGCATCAAAGTTGGTGAAGCTCACATAGGGTGCTCCGCGCCTCCATACGACATACACGCCGCGGCGGAAACGATCTTCATCCGTGGCCGCCACATATTTGGGCGCGTTCCGACCCACGTGACGCCAGATGCCACCGGGTTGGGGCGGGTAAACGGGCGGGCCATGCATTTTGGTGCTTATCAGGCCGGAGATTGTCAGGGCATTGTCACGAACCATCTCTGCGCTCATTCGCAGGCGTGGCGCGCGGGCGTGCCATTTGTTGGGGGCATCAGCTGCTTGAGCGGCAGGCGTGACGCGGGAGGATTGTCGGTAGGTGGCGCTCATCACAATGAGTTTATGAATGCGGCGCATGGACCAGCCGCGTTCGATGAATTCTACTGATAGCCAGTCGAGAAGGGCGGGGTGGGTTGGGGGTTCGGATTGGGTGCCAAAATCCTCCTCAGTAGAAACAATGCCACGCCCCATGATTTCTGCCCACCAGCGGTTTACGGTGACTCGGCTCAGCAGCGGATTTTGCGGGGCCACCAACCATTTGGCGAAGCCGAGACGGTTGCGTGGAAGGTCGGCGCTCATGCCGTGTAAAATTTCCGGCGTGGTGGCAGTGACCTTGGCACCGGGATTGAGATATTCGCCGCGCTGCATAATGAAGGTTTCGCGCGGTTTATCTTCTTCCACCATCACGAGGGTGGTTGGCGGTTTGATGGCGGCGATTTTTTTATTGGTGGCGGCCAGCTCCGTCTCAGTGGCTTTCAATTGCGGATTTTCTTTTTGAAAATATTCGGTCAATTGTTTGCTCTCCTGCCGGGAGCGTTTGGTCTTTTTGAGGATGGCAGCGATGTTGTCTGGAAGATTGATCGCGCCGGGATCACCGTTCATGGCCGAGAGGCGCGGGCGGCCAATTGTGCGGCCACCGCCGTAGGTTTGGATGATGGAAAACTCAAGGGATTCACCGGGCTTGAAGGCCAACGGTTTCGTCAGTTTGTAAATGGCAGTGGCGGGTTCTCCGAATTCGGGATTGATGGCCCAGCCGGTGGCGAGGTTGCCATCAATGCTGCCGTTGACGTGCCAGCGCGTTTGGCTGAAGGACGCGGTGACACTGGCGAATGCAATTTTTTGGCCGTCAACCTTGAGTTCGAATTCGTTGACAATGAAATTGGGGTTTTCCTTGGGGGACTTATTGCGACCCGGTCCGCCTTTATGCATTGAGGGGTGAGTGAGTGCTTCCAGTCGTATGGCGGTGATCTGTGGGAGGGTTGTGTCGGTGCGTAGGGTATAGGTACTCTTGTCAGGGTTGGGGCCGGTGACGACCACGCTGCCGTCGGGTTGCAGTTCGTGCTTGGGATTGCCGCTGGCACTGAATTGCTTGATGCCGAGGACGCTCCATTCGGGCGCGTTTTGGAGGGCGGTTAGTGTCGCTTTCTCCCAATTGGCTTGTTGTGCAGCGGAATCGGCTTTCAATTTTGCGAGTTGTTGATCGAGCTGTTTCTTCTGGGCGTTGAGTGTGTCGATTGCCCTTTGTTGTTCGGTGGAAATGGGGAGGTCCATGGTGGGGCCGTAAAACTCAAAAGTCACGCTGGTGCCGGTTTGCTTCACTTCCAGCGGGGTATTGTTAAAGAAAGCGAAGAGGGAATAGTAATCCTTAATGGAGAAAGGATCGTATTTGTGGTCGTGGCATTGGGCGCATTCGAGGGTGGTGCCAAGGAAAACGGTGCCGGTGGTGTTGACGCGGTCGAAAACTTGGTTGACGCGGTTTTCCTCGGGATGCACGCCAGCTTCCACATTGCAGGTGGGCGTGCGGTGAAAGCCGGTGGCGATGCGTTGACTGGGCGTGGCATTGGGAAGTAGGTCGCCGGCGATTTGTTCGATAACAAATTGATTGAAGGGCATGCCGCTATTGAACGCATCAATTACCCAGTCGCGATAGGCCCAGCTATCCCGTAATTGGTCGGCCTGGAATCCGTTGCTATCTGCGTATCGGGCGAGGTCGAGCCACGGGCGTGCCCACCGTTCGCCGTAATGTTTTGAGTACAGGAGATCGTCGACAATTTTTTCGTATGCGGTATCACTGGGGTTTTCCAGAAACTGGGCCACGACATCAGGCGTTGGTGGCAGGCCGGTCAGATCGAGATGCACCCGTCGCAGGAGTTGGCTGGGCGAAGCGGTGGGCGAAGGGGCCAGTTGGTTTTCCTTTTGCTTGGCGAGAATGAAGTAATCGATGGGGTTGCGCGGCCAGTCCGAATCGGTCTTGGGCAGAGCGGGGCGCTTAGGCGCAGTATAAGCCCAATGACTTGGCGCTGCGAAGCTGTGCAACGTGAGGGCCAAAAAGATGGGCAAGGCAGCTCGCATAACAATATAGCTTAGCTGAACAGCGTGTTTCGGGCAATCTCTTAGTCGAGTTATCCTTGGGGATGATCAGGCGTTTACATTTAGGCTGTGGACTGCTAGGGAATGCGGGTGGCGGTTTCGACCCGGCAACTTTGGAGGAAGCTCAGCAACGGTAAATCCCTGTTTCTCATCGCAGGCCCCTGCGTGATTGAAAGCGAGGAATTATGTCTGAGAGTGGCGCGTTCCTTGCGGAAAACCTGCGAGCGGCTGGGGGTTAATTATATTTTCAAAGCCAGCTATGATAAGGCGAACCGGACTTCCGGTAAAAGTC
>DPAW01000354.1 GCA_003517285.1 Verrucomicrobiales bacterium | reverse complement strand
CAATGGTACGAGGATTACCTACTGCGCCTAATGGATCTCTGCGCCGAGTTGGGCATCAAGATTCTGCCGATGTTCTGGGGCGTTTCCCACGGCTGGGAATTGGCCACCGGTTATCCTTGGGGATTCTGGACTTCCCCGGATGGTGGCGATCTCAACAAGGAAGGCGATGACCGGTTCGTGAGCAAAACCGCCAAGATTCGTGCCCACGCCAAAAGCCTCGGCATTTATCTGGCCCACGAGATTCACCCAGGCACGGCCGCCATGTGTGCTGAAGAATTTGGCCATCTGGTGGAGATTTGTGATGGCGACGAAACGCTGACCGTCAACGCCGATCCATCTCATTGCTGGGAAGGTGAAGATTGGGAAACGCGTTTCACCCACGAAGCAGTGAAGGATCGCGTTTATGCCTGTCACGTGAAGAATTTCGTCGTGCGCCCGAACGTGCCCCTACGTCGCATGGACGGCAACTGGCGCAACCGCGCCATGCAGTTCACCGACCTTGGCAGCGGCGACCTCAACATGGTGCGTTACGTTGAAATGCTCATCAACATCGGGTACCCCAACCGGTACAACAAGATCATGGGCACCGAAACCGCCCCGCTCATCGCCGAGACAGAAAGCAACTACCGCGACCCAGACGCCACCGCCATTGAGGGTATCCAATACGTCCGCGACCAACTCTGCTTCCCAGTTTCTGAAGGCTCCTTCGAGGACGAAATGGGCGCGTAAGAAACCCGCCAATGAATTCAGCGGCCACGGGCAACCATGGCCGTTTTTTATTAGAGAACGACCTTTAGTCCATCCCAAGCCAGCCGCACGCCTTCCGGAAGCTTGGCCTGATCCACATCGTGGTCGTAATAGTGGGTCAGGTGCGTGAAGATCGTTTCCCCCGGATCAATCTGTTCGGCGGCCGCTAACGCCTCGCTCGTGCTCATGTGGGTCCAATGTTCCTCCGGCCGTAGGGCATCAAGCACAGCGACCTCAACTCCTTTGACTACCTGTACGACATCCCCCGGCACCGATTTGGCATCAGTAAGATAAGCCATTTTTTTTACTCCGGCCTGCTCGAACAAATAGCCCGTGGACCCCATGCTCCCATGCGGCAAGGCCAGAGGCATAATCCTCAAATCACCGATTTTGAAGCTACCATCGATCACATTTTCTTCCGGCACAAAATAACCGCGTGGATGGTCACCATCATGAAATGCATGCGCATGCACGCGGCGCAGATGGCTCATGGTTAGCTCGGTGGCATAGATTGGAAGAGGCCTTTTCTGGATGTCACAAAACCGCCGGCAATCGTCCATGCCCATGATGTGATCGGTATGCGCATGAGTCACCAGCACGGCATCCAGTTCACGAATATTTTCCCGCAAACATTGCGTGCGAAAATCCGGCGTAGTGTCCACCACCAGTTTCACTTCATCGGTGACAACGTAAATGGACGAACGCGTCCGGTGGTTCTTCGGGTTGGCGAGAAATGAGTCCGGATAATCATGCCCGATGATCGGCACGCCCTGCGAGGTACCCGTGCCAAGGAATGTAAACTCAAATGCCATGCGGCCCGCAGGCTTGCCCGAAGGCGGCGGTGAACACAATTTTATTTTCCGACGCGCCCATTCGCGCACAATGCCCGCGCATGCTGGAATCGCTGCGCATTCGGAATCTCGCCCTTGTCACCGATCTCACGCTGGAGCTCGGCCCCGGCTATAATGCCATTAGCGGCGAGACGGGCGCGGGCAAGTCGATCCTCATCGGCGCTCTCAATCTGGTACTAGGCGAACGGGCCGATCGCACGCTCATCCGCGCCGAGGCCGATCAATGCACGGTCGAGGCCACCTTCGATATCACCCAACTCGATTCACCGCTGCCCGCGTTTCTGGAGGAGCACGGCTTCGAGCCTTGCGAAGACAATCAACTGCTCCTCAAGCGCACGTTCACGGCCGCCGGCAGCAATCGTCAGTTTATCAACGGCAGCGCAACCACGCTGGCCATGCTCAAGCAGATCGGCGAATGGCTGGTGGATATGCACGGCCCGCACGATCATCAGTCGCTGCTGCACCCCGCGCGCCAGCTCGCCATTCTCGACGCCTTTAGCGGATTGCAGCAACCGCGCGCCGCCTTTACCGCCCTGCTCAAGCGCCGCACCGAGATTGAGCAGGCCAAGGCCGATCTTGTGGTTGATGAAGCCACCTACGCGCAACAGCTCGATCTGTTGCGATTTCAGGTCAAGGAAATCACCGATGCCGCGCTGAACCCTGCCGAGGAGGAAACGCTGGAGGCCGATTACCAACGCTCGAGCAACGCCGCACGTTTGCTGGAGTTATGCCAAGGCGCGTTACAGTTGGTCAGTGAAAACGAAGGCTCCCTGCTCGACCACTCCGGCGATCTCGGCCGGGTGCTGGCCGATCTGCAACAGGTCGATGACAGCACCGCCGGTCTGGTGGAATTGCACGAGGAAGCCCGCGCCAATCTACAGGAACTGCAAAGTGCCCTGACCGGTTATGCCGAACGCGTGGACATTGATCCCGCGCAACTCGCCTCGCTGGAGGAACGCGTGAACCTCGCGCAATCGCTCAAGCGCAAGTACGGCGGCAGCATTGAAGCGGTTAATGCCTTCGGCGCGGAAGCCGCACAGAAGCTCGCCACGCTCGAGAGCCGCGATGAGGAACTGGCCCGGCTCAACGCCGAGCTCGACGTCCTCGAGTCCAACCTTATGCAGGCCGGCCAAAATCTTTCCGCCCAACGGCAGAAACTCATTCCCAAGCTTACCAAGGCCGTCACCGCGCATCTCAATGACCTTGGTTTTGCCCAGAGCCAGCTCGACGTCGCGCTCAGTTCCACCGAAAACCCCGCAGAAGCTAAGACCACCGGACTGGACACGGTAGAGTTTCAGTTCGCGCCCAACCCCGGCGAACCCGTCCGGCCGCTGCGCGCCATTGCCTCTTCCGGCGAACTTGCCCGCGTGATGTTGGCACTCAAGACCGTGCTGGCCGCCGAGGATTCCATCCCCGTTTTGATTTTCGATGAAGTTGACGCCAATGTCGGCGGCGAAACCGCCCACGCCGTTGGCGAGCGCATGCGGCAGATCGCCTATCAACGGCAGGTGCTCTGCATCACCCACCTCGCCCCCGTCGCCGCCGCGGCGCAGACGCATTACGTGGTGAGCAAAGCCGTGATCGATGGACGGACGGAATCGAATATCCAGCAACTGGCCGCCAACGATCGCGTTGAGGAAATCGCCCGCATGCTCGGCGGCAAAGTCGGGGCCGCGCGCAAGCATGCCGAGGAGTTACTGGGTTAAATTAGCCCGCCCCCAAGTGCTTCAAATTTCGCTCTCGTCATCGCCGAAGAACAATTCGAAGGCGCGGTCGTATTCGCCTTCCGGCACGTATACCTCCACGGGCCGGCTGAATTCGTCCTCGCCCTCCGGCATCGGTTCGATCATGTGCTCGACCGCCTTGATGCCGTGATTGCCGAGCATCACGGCGAGCAGTTCGGCGTTGTCCACCGGGCAGGTATGAAAGAGTCGCATGCCGTCCATGACAAATTCCTCGACAAAGCATCTGTCAAACGGCCTCATTCGGCCAATGAAATTCGGTATCTGCAA
>DPAW01000355.1 GCA_003517285.1 Verrucomicrobiales bacterium | reverse complement strand
CAACTCAATATTGCGTGCGACAATCAAATCCTCGCCAGCTGCCGGCCAGCCTTTGAGTCCAAGATTGGTGCTCCAGTAGCCTTCGTGCATAACGCCGTCTGTTACGATAGAATAATCCTGGCAATGATCCATGACCGGCAGATCGAACATGCCGGCATACTCTAGGGCGCGCCGCATTAGTTCGTTGTTTTGCACGCACTTGCCGTCATCGGTGATGGCCACAACGCCGGCATCTTTGAGTGAGCCGATGGGCGAAAGTTCTTCTCCAGCGATCCCCAGCGTGATGGTGCCGGTGACGTAGACATTCACCGGAGCCGCTGCGGCGGCGCGTTCCTGAATCAACTTTACCGTGGCCGGGTTGTCGATAGTGGGGGTGGTGTTGGGCATGCAGACGACCGTGGTGAACCCGCCGGTGGCCGCTGCGGCCGCGCCAGTGGCGATGTCTTCCTTGGCCGTTTGGCCAGGTTCGCGAAAATGCACATGCAGATCAATCAGGCCGGGGCAAACCACCTGGCCCTGACAATCGATCACCTCTGTACCATCCGGTGTCATGAGATCTGGGGCAATAGATTGAATTTTCCCATCGGAAAGAAGCACATCCGCGATTTCGTCGCGGTTATTGGTAGGATCTACCACACGCCCGCCTTGAAGCAGCACCAAACTCATTGGTGCCACCATACCCGCTGCCCGATTGACAACGCAAGCGAACACGCTAAAGTAACGCCGTTGCGGGTGTAGCTCAA
This sequence comes from Verrucomicrobiales bacterium, assembly GCA_003517285.1. Classification (GTDB taxonomy): domain Bacteria; phylum Verrucomicrobiota; class Verrucomicrobiia; order Limisphaerales; family UBA1100; genus UBA1100. Next base: position 6,696 of record DPAW01000355.1, on the reverse strand, counting down.
CGGTAGAGCGGGAGCCTTCCAAGCTCTTGATGAGGGTTCGATTCCCTTCACCCGCTCCACTACATTTCTGTATATCAGTGTTATTTCCCGCTATTAGCCAATAGCAGCGTTTCCCTTAATTTCATCGTTTATAGGCAGTTTCACATTTAAAAGTGGTCCCACTTCGTAATACTGTTTTCTTTGGCCTTTTAAGCGTGCCTAGCCGTATTAGCTCCTGTAGCACATCAGGTTGTGTTGTCAGCAACCGCGCATGGGTGGGTGTCAATGATTTTTGATCTTAATTTCATTGCAAGTTAGTTGCAATTACTGTGGTTTTACCGCATGTTCAGCGCAAACAATCAATTCAATGTTAAAATCTCACATGTTTTTAATTAGATGGATTTAATTATTATGAAAAAAAATGATCGAAAAGCTTTCACGTTAATTGAGCTTTTGGTTGTCATAGCGATCATTGGTATCCTTGCAAGTATGCTTCTTCCGGCATTGGCTAAGGCAAAGGCCAAAGCAAATCGCATTAAATGCGTCAATAATCTTAAATCTTTAGCTTCGGCTTACGCTATTGGAAGCCCACCGTGGAATTTAACGCCACGCTCCTTGGATGCTATGTATGGCGTGGGTGATCATGCTGATAGTCTTTGTATCGAACATGTATGGAAACCTCTGGGTAAAGCCGTGTCTAACCCAGAAATTCTTACATCCCCTAGTGACCCGGAAACTCGAGCGCACTATGAGGGAGTCATGGCAGAGGGATTTGATTGGGGCCATGTCGAGAGTTCAATGCAAAGCTATGCCGTTTTCCTCGGAGCTTGCACCCAAAGGCCAAGTAATATTCTCATGAGTACGCGTAACATCAACGCTCATCCTGAGGTTGAAAGATGGAAATGGAATTGGGGCATAGCAGCTCCAAATCCTGAGTTTGGAATAACTCTTTGGGAAGAAGAAGAAATTGAGGGTCATTTTCGAGGTGCTGATGAGGTTGGGAAAGAAGATGATGGAGGTCCTGGAGATAACTTTCACAGTCATGGTGGCCCTGAATTAGTTGAAATCACCATGGCTGGCCTTAATAAAAGCCAAGGTGGGCTTGCCCTTACCGATGGTTCAGCACGGCAATCAAATAATGCCGATGTAAAGAAGCAGTTAACTGCAATGATGAGATCCCGTGGAGGTACAACTGTGCTGCCAGCACCGTTCGCAACACGCCCCTTTCTAGAAGAGGGTCATGCTCATGCTAATGGCAATCATTAGGGAGACTGTTTTGCCTTAAACTGAAACCAATCATCTGCGTAATCAATATCTCCTAACATTCGGCCTTCCCAGATCCGGAGCCCTTGTTCTTTAGCGCATGACACGGTTGACTTATAAACTGTGCTCGAGCCCCAATTGATTTCTTTAAATAATGAAGGGTAATGGGTTTTCATTCCTATCATCCAATAGCCGCCATCTTTGGCAGGGCCGAGTACTAAATCATTCTTCGCTAAAGCATGGCCTGCTTCGATAAGGTCTTTCTCTTTTAGGTAAGGACAATCAGATCCAATTAGAAGGGTAGGTTCCGTTATGTTACCGAACACTTTGCACATGCGTTCTCCCAAATTGCCTGGGCCCTGTGGGGTGATCGTCCAGTTTTCCTGAGCCCATGGTATGACTTCGTTAATTGAATCATCAGGAGTAAAGCATAGATTGACTTTGGGTAGTTTTTTAATGCGATCAAGGACGGTTAGAGTTAATTCTTTATAAGCCTCTAACGCAGCCTTATCTCCAATAGATTTGGCTAAACGTGTTTTTACTTTTCCTAGGATTGGGGCTTTAACGAAAACTACGACTTTTGATTCTGGCATACTTGACTTTCGAGCTCAATCATTGTGCCATCGCTCACGGACTTCAACCTTCGGATATTGTGAAAAAAATAAACGTCGGCATTATCGGATACGGCTGGGCTGCCACAGCCCACATCGACGCCATCAACGCCACTGGCATGGCGCAGGTCACCAATGTGTACTCCTCGCGTTTACTGGATGATGACGAGCTCAGTGTGCGGCATGGTGGACGGATTAAATCCACGGTGAACCTGAAGGACATTTATTCCGATCCGAACATCGATGTGATCGACATCACCAGCTATCCCTACCAACACGCCGATCAGGTGGTGGCGGCGGCCAAGGCCGGCAAGCATATCATTGTGGAGAAGCCACTGACTTTGGCAAAACGCGATCTCAATCGCATAACTAAGGCGGTGAAACAGGCCAAGGCAAAAACGTGTGTCTGTTTTGAGGTTCGATACTCTGCGGAATTCCTGACACTTAAATCCGTGATCGATCAAGGGCTGGTCGGCAAGATTCATTATGGCGAGGTGGATTATTATCACGGCGTGGGGCCGTGGTACGGACAGTATCGCTGGAACGTCAAAAAAGAAGCCGGCGGTAGCAGCCTGCTTTCGGCCGGTTGCCACGCGATGGATGCGCTGTTGTATCTCATGGGCAATAAGGACGTGGTGGAGGTCTCCAGTCATTCCACCAAATCCAAGAACCGGATTTTCCAGAAGTACGAATACGACACCACCAGTGTCACGATCCTGAAATTCAAGGATGGCAGCATCGGTAAGGTGGCCAGCGTGATCGACTGCCTGCAGCCATACTACTTCCACACACACCTCGTGGGCAGTGAGGGCAGTATTTTGGATAATAAGTTCTACTCCAGCAAGATGGGTGCTCTGAACAAGAACGAATGGAGTACGCTGGCCACGCAGTTGGTGGACTCCGGCGATGTGAGTGATCACCCATATCAAACGCAGTTCGAGGCCTTCTTCAAGGCGCTGCGAGCAGGCAAGGAGATGCCGCACACGAGCCTTGCGGATGCGGCCCGTTCGCATGAGATCATTTTTGCGGCGGACCAATCAGCGGCCACCGGTAAGCCGGTCCGGATCAAATAATTACCATGTCCAAGCCGTCGGCCATTGCCATCGGGGCGCACCCGGATGACATTGAATTCTATATGGCCGGTACGTTGCTTCAGTTGCAAGCCGTGGGTTGGACGATTCATTATTTCAACCTTTCCTCCGGTAATCTGGGCAGTGTGAAAATGCCGCCGGAGAAGACTGCTCGAACGCGGGCCAAGGAAGCGCGCCAGGCAGCCCGGGTTTTGGGGGCGACGTTTCACTCCAGCATTTGCCGAGATCTTGAAATTCTTTATACCGTGCCCACGCTGCGCAAAGTGGCGGCAGCCATCCGTAAAAGCAAAGCGTCCATCGTACTGACGCATTCGCCGGTGGATTATATGGAGGATCACACCAACACTTGTCGGTTGGCGGTGACGGCGGCATTTACGCATGGGATGCCTAATTTCAAGACGACACCCGCTACACGTCCGTACGGCGATGATGTGACCGTGTATCACGCCATGCCGCATAGTTTGCGCGGGCCGCTCCGTGAAAAAATTATCCCCGGTGCCTTTGTGGATACGACTGCGGTACATGAGCGCAAGATCGAGGCACTCGCCGCGCATGTGAGCCAACAGGATTGGTTGGATACGAGTCAGGGGATGAATTCATACCTTAAAACCGCGGATGATATGTCGCGTCATATCGGGAAGTTGTCCAAAAAATTTAAGCACGCCGAAGGTTGGCGGCGCCACTTGCATTATGGGTTCAGCGGGGAAGAACTGGATCCGTTGGCGGAAGTCTTAGGGAAAGGCTATCGCATCGCCCGTGACTTTGAGCGTTCACTCGAGAAAGGGATTTAATCATGCCTAGAAAACTCAGCACCATTGCGCCGGACTGGTGGGATTATACCACATTGAATAATGAGATTATCAACGACGCGGCAAAGTTGACGCCGCGCCAAATGGAGCGCCTGTCGCGTCCCGGCTTCAAGGTGGTGATGTACGATACGCTGGAGGATTTTTATCTGGCGGAGGCATTGGAATACATCGATGCTTGGCGGCAATCCACGCCCGATAATCCCGTGGGTATTTGTGGGCCAATCGGCCCTACTGAACAGCTACCTCTCGTGGCGCGTCTGGTAAATTCGCTCGGACTCAGCCTGCGCTCATCGCATTTCTGGGGAATGGACGAATGGCATGATGGTAAACGTGAGGTATCCATGGATCATCCTTTGTCGTTTGAGAAGGCCGATCGCGAGCTGTGTTTCAACCGGATCGATCGTCGGTTGCGGATGCCGGATGAAAACATGCATTTTCCCAAGGCCGACACGGCGCCGTTCATTTCCAGCTGGGAAGGCGTACGCTGCGCGGTGATGCAGGGCGGGCAGGGCGATATCAAACATTGGGCCTTCAATGATCCCTTGCCGCGAAAAGGTAAATGGAAGAACAGCCCGCCATCGCCCAAGGAGTATCGTAAGCTCGGCACTCGCGTGGTGGATCTGCATCCCGTGACTCTGGCGCAAAATGCCCGCACCAGCGGTGGCGGCAATATCACCATGGTGCCCCAAAAGGCGATCACTGTGGGGCCGCAGGAAACATGGCAGGCGGAGAAGGTTTCCATTTGGCACGCGGGCACCCACGATAATCCACTGGGCCAACGCCTCACCACCTTGATGATTGCCAAGAACATCGCCGACAGTGCCGTGCCCATGAGTTTACTGGGCGATCATCCCAACGTGCAGTTCAATTTTTACCGCGGCGGCATCGGCACTTGCGCGGTGGAAATGCACTAACTGGGGCCGCGCAGCCTTGCTCTCGCGAAAGCCGGGCCTATAATCCGCGCCGTGCTGGACATCAAATACATCCGCCAGGAACCCGACGCTGCCCGTGAACGTCTTGCCCAACGGGGCGAGGATGCGGGCAAGATCGATGAATTGCTGGCGTTCGATGAGAAACGCCGCGGCATTGTCACTGAGGTGGAGACCCTGCAGGCTGATCGCAATGCAGCCTCCAAGGAAATTGGCGCCTTGATGGGGCAGGGAAAAAAGGAGGAGGCGGAGGCCAAGAAGGCAGAGACCCGCGAGTTGGGCGATCGCATTGATGCGCTGAATACGCAAAAGAATGAGGCGGATGAGGGGTTCAATAATTTAATTCTAACACTGCCGAACTTAGCACATGCCTCCGTGCCGGTGGGGCCGGATGAATCGGCCAATGAAGAGATCAAAGTGCACGGTGACAAGCCGGCGTTTGATTTCGAGCCGAAAGGGCATGTGGATTTATGCGACGCCCTAGGTCTGATTGATTTCGAGCGAGGCACTAAATTGTCGGGCAGCGGTTTTTTGCTCTACACCGGTTGGGGCGCGCGCCTGGAACGGGCGATGATCCAGTATCTGCTGGACCTTCACGTGCACGAGCACGGCTATACCGAAGTGAGCCCGCCGTTCATGGTGCAGGCCGAGTGCATGGAGGGTGTGGGGCAATTCCCGAAATTTCTCGATCAGGCATACGCCGTGCAAGAGGGGCAGGACGGGGAGACGCTTGGTAAACGTTATCTCATCCCCACGGCCGAAGCGCCTGTGGCAAACCTGCATCGCGGGGAGATTTTGAGCGAAACGGATTTGCCGAAATATTATTGCGCCTACAGCCCGTGTTTCCGCGCAGAAGCCGGTGCGGCGGGCGTGGCCACGCGCGGCATGATTCGTGTACACCAATTCGACAAGGTGGAGCTAATCAAGGTGGTGAAGCCGGAAGACGGTTATGGTGAGCTTGAGAAAATGCTCATTAACGCCGAGACCGTACTGCAGCAATTGGGGCTTCACTACCGCGTCCTCGCCCTCAGTAGCGGCGATATGGGCTTTGCCGCGGCCAAGACGTACGACATCGAGGTTTGGGCTCCGGGGCAGGGGAGCTATCTGGAAGTTAGCAGTGTTTCCAATACCGAGGACTTTCAGGCGCGCCGGATGAAAACGCGTTTCAAGGCAGAGCAGGGCGGCAATCAACTGCCCCATATTCTGAATGGCAGCGGCGTGGCCTTGGCGCGTTTATTTGTGGCGCTGATAGAAACGCATCAGCAAAACGACGGCTCAATTAAGATTCCCGAGCCGTTGCAGCCGTACTTGCGGACAGACACCATTCCAGCCGCCTAGCCATGCGCATCCTGCAGGCGACTAGCGAATTCTTTCCGTACTCCAAAACCGGCGGACTCGCCGACATGGTCGCCGGCCTCAGCGGCGCACTGGCGGAAATGGGAGAAGACGTTACAGTGGTCACGCCATTGTATCGAGGGATTCGTGACCAAATACCTAATCTCAAACCGTTTGGTCCTAAAGTTGTTTTGCCTCTCGGTAAACAGACTTTTACCGGTCGATGGTGGGAAGCGACTGAATCGAACGGGCTGACACTTTTGTTTTTGGAGCAGGAAGGTTTCTATGATCGACCGGGGTTATACATGGCGAATGGCGATGGATATTGGGATAACCCCGAAAGATTCATGTTTCTCAGTAAAGCTGTGGCACAGTTGGCTGGCGAATATGATGTGGTTCATGTGCATGACTGGCAGACAGCTTTTGTGCCGATGCTGCTACGCGCCAGCGGCTCTCGAGTGATTCCACGTACAGTACTCACAATCCATAATTTGGCCTACCAAGGCCAATGCGAAGCAACGCGATTTGAGATTACTAATTTGCCATGGAATTGGTTTCACTCAGAAGGGCCGGAATTCTGGGGTAGCTTAAATTTTTTGAAAGCCGGTTTACACTACGCCGATGCGATCACCACGGTGAGTCCGCAATATGCGAAAGAAATTCTTACACCGGAATTTGG
>DPAW01000345.1:2799-4502 GCA_003517285.1 Verrucomicrobiales bacterium | reverse complement strand
TCCGGCCGGCAGTTGGCGCTCGGGTATGGCGGCGCGCGTGTGGGATAACGCGACGGTGGATATGCGCTTCACCGATGCAGCCGTGCGCTTCATTGCCGCGGCCGATGCTACGCCAAAGCAGAAACCGTTTTTTGTCTACCTGCCGTTATCCGCGCCGCATTCGCCGCATTTGGTGCCAAAGTTTGCCGCGGGCAAAAGCCAGGCCGGCGTGCGGGGCGATATGGTGTGGCTGGTGGACCAATGCGTGGGCCGCGTGATAGCGGTGCTGGAGAAACACGGGCTGTCGAAAAACACACTGCTGATTGTTACGAGCGACAACGGCCCCTTGATTGGTTCGGTCAAGATCGGCGAACGCGAAGGCACCGCACAGATCAGTAACGGACATCAATCCGCCGGCAACCTGCGCGGCTACAAGGGGCGACCGTTTGAAGGCGGGCATCGCGTGCCGTTTATCGTGCGCTGGCCCGGCCGCATCGCGAAGGGCGCGGTGAATGACGACACCTTTTGCCACGTGGACCTGATGGCGACGACGGCGGCCTTGATTGGCGCGTCATTGCCCAAGAGCGCGGGTGAAGACAGTGAAAATCTGTTACCGGCATTTTTCGGCCAACCCACCCGGCGCGGGCCGATGGTCAATCAGGCCGGCAACGGCGTGAAGACACTGCGTGATGGCCCATGGAAAATTATCTTCGGCCAGGGCCCTGATCGCGTGCGGCGGTCCGCCGGCAAAGGCATGTTGTTCAACTTGAAAATCGATCCGTTTGAGACCACCGACCTTTGGGATCGGCATCCCGAACGCGTGAAGACCATGCATGTACTGCTCGCCAAAATACGGGGCGATGGATAGGGCTTGAACGGCACAGCTGTACTTGTAACAAACACGAGGTTCAACCCTTTGGGACTGTTGGCTTGCCTCTTTACAGCGTGGCTAGGAATTCGAACAAGGTGCTGAAGTTGACCCAGGCAAGCTGCGCTCCTGAGCTTTAGATGTGATGATTAAGAGAATATCGAAATTAGCAATGGTCACGATCCTTATCGGGGTGTGCACAGTTGGTGCAATGAGTATAGCTGCAAGCGAGGCTTCCTCCTTATCCGCCATATTTGAATTCGGCAGCAATGGGAAACGCAATATGCTCTACGACGCACGGCAGAGGCCGCAATCTGTCTTGCTGCACGGGCGTCTTTACATCGTCTATAACGGCGATGCGAGTGCGACAAAGAATGGCAAGGGCAACGCCTATCCGATGTTCATCAGCTATGATCCGCAATCGCGTAAGTTCTCCAAGCCGGTGCGTATCGGGCCTAAGAGTACCGATCATCATTACAGCCCAATTATATGGGCTGATGAATCGGATTACCTGCATGTGCTGCATGGATGCCATAGAACACCGGGTGTCCATCTTGTCTCAAGCAAACCTGTTGCCGCGGGAGTGATTGATGTTAAGTGGAAGAAGGCTCCCGGGATTGCACAAAGCATATCGTACCCGACAGTCTACCGCATCTTCGATGACAAGGAGGTAATGGCATATCGAGTAGATGGCCACACGGGCTCATGGACTTACCGGATCAGCGAGGATAATGGTAAGACATGGGCCGGACCTGAAAAAGACGTCACAGACCTCAACGCCAAGGGGCGGATAGATTGGTCGTCTTATAGGACCGTTCTGCCGAGCGGGGATGGCAAGTACTTGCATATGGTCTAC
>DPAW01000345.1:0-2478 GCA_003517285.1 Verrucomicrobiales bacterium | reverse complement strand
CTGATTACGATGACTACATAACAAAGAAAACTCCAGATCGGCTTTTTAATCCACGCTACGATCGAATCGTTGACAACGAATGGAAGTACAATCTCCATTACGTTAAGATCAATCTGCAGAACCATGAAGTCGTGAACGCCGACGGGAAAGTCCTCAAGACGCCCATCGATATCGATTACTCAATGAGGCACTGCCTCATATGGAACACGGAGTGGCGTGGTGCAGGCATTCCGCCTGTCATCGCGCTGGAGCCAAAAGGTGAGCCCACCTTCCTTCACATTCTATCGGGCACTGACCTGAAGACACACAGCTACTACTACGTGCGCCGTGAAAACGGCAAGTGGCTCCAAACCAGAATCTGCCATTCAAATCATAATTGGAACGGCGGTTATCTCGTCCATGGTGCCGACGGTGTTGTCCGCGCCTACCTCATCACCGGCAAGGGCTACCTCGAGGGCGGCTATATGGACGGTCGGGGCGGAGGCAGCATCGAAGAGTGGATTTCGGAGGATAAGGGTAATACCTGGCGAATGAATCGCGACCTCATGCCGGATAGAAAACGGTATCCCGCGTGGCGTTTTAACCATATCCAACCTGTTGTACGACCAAACGGCGAGATCGTTGACGGTATGCTGTTGTTCTACGGTTGGAAGGACGGTGATTCTCCGACTGCAAAGGCTTTTCTACTACATGAATGATCAGATGCGGTATTGATTTCCGAGTTTCTTGCCAAGCCTTCTATTTTCGAATCCATTTTCAAATCGATTACATGAGAAAAAGGACGAGTCCAAAACGAAGTCAAAGAAAAACGATTTGAAAAAAAGGATAATCATTGCTGTTCTGAAGGGCTATGTCATCGGTGCAGTCACTGGTGCAATCTTTGTCAGTGTAGTCACTGGTGTAATCGGTATTGGGGCATTCTTCGCCGCACTCCTTATGGCGCCGCTCACGCTCTTCTATTTCGAAGACGTCTTGGAAATCCCCGGATTATTATTTCTGTTAGGAGTTGCGATCACTCAGTTCGTCGTCCTTCTCGTCAAGGGTCGTCGCACTGGTCGCCCGCGACTCATTGTAATTGGAAGTTTTGTATTGGCAGCCTTGTTGGCCTTCCTGGGAGGATCAGCGGCATCTTACCTCGTATATGCGTTTTAGAAAAGAATCGAACAAAGCCATTCGCTTTACGTCGCTATGCCCCGAAAGTTATGTTTGAAGTCCCTGGAGATTTGTCCCTCCTCGACATACTTTTTTAGCTCCTCCAAAGAATAAGGAACGTAATCTGTACTCTTTTTACTTATCCAACACTTCACCCCCCCAATCCAAGCGCCTCCTTGGGCGAGGGCCAACAATCCGCTACCCAATCCTCCCGCATGACTGCACGAGGGGGGCGAGGTTCCGTTGTGCTAAGGACACTGAGTAGAAACCAGCTTACTTCCAGATAATTCTTTTGCTTCGCCTACCCTTTCGGATCAGGCAACTTGTTCCTTACCTTGATAAACAATTAGCTCTTCCTGTGCTTGAGCAGGAAGTCCAAGGCCAGAGAATCGGCCTTATCCCTAAGGTCACTCCTTAGAAAATGCCCTTGTCCCTTAGCCTTGCAAAGGACCACCTCCAACCCGGATGGGCTGGTAAAGGTATGCACTTCAAGTTCTTCGCCTTGGCCTGTGATCTCGGGCCGGACTGAACATTGATTGAATTTGCGCCAGACTTCCATGCGCCTGGCCGCTGAATACATCGTGACCTTGGGATTGGATGATCCCTTGAAGCTCTTGTCCTGGTCACCGATCACCTGCAGGATCGGCACAGGGATTGTCTTGGCATCCGGGTCATGGGCTCCCTTGACCATGCCACAGCTCATCGGGGCTAATGCTGCAAACACATCGGTTTGCTTGGCCAAGCGATAACAGAACAAGCCCCCGCTGGAATGCCCGGTTGCATAAACCGCCCCGGGATCAGCTAACTTGCCGGAAATAAGTGCTTCAACCACCTTTAGGACAAATCCCACATCATCATGTTCCTCAGCATGGAAACCGTCCCGGAAATTCCATTTGGCAAGCGGCTGAACCGCCTCCGCACTAATGACAATGAGTCCGCGCTTATCCGCATGCGGACTCCATCTCCTGCTTGGGCCATCCGCTTTACCGCCCGCTCCATGAAAACAAAAAAGGACGGGATGCGTGCCTTGGCGACCCAATTTCTTCGGCACGGTAATCATGAGCCGCCTCGACTGACCACCGTAATCCACATTGAGTTCATTGCCACCTGAGGACAGCGAGGCAAGCTGAGCCACAAGGGCATTGGTCAAATCCCCCCCAGTTTCATCCTTTGCCTCCTCCTGCTTAGCCAACTTTGGCTCTACACCAAAAAGTGAAAAGGAGAAGACGGAGAGAGCGAATAGCTTAGCTTTCATCATATCCCTATACCAACGCGAAACTTCGGATGAGACTTTTACAAATACTACCGGGTTTTGTAATCCCCCGA
>DPAW01000100.1 GCA_003517285.1 Verrucomicrobiales bacterium | reverse complement strand
GCCGCATGTGCAGTATGAGCCGATCGATTATCAGGGTATCAGCTACTACTCCGCACCGGGCGCGAAGGACAAGGATCGGCCGAAGAGTCTGGATGAGGTGGATCCCAAGCTGTTGGAAACCTACGACAAGCTCGGCGTGCCGCTGCACGAGCGCGAGCGCTTGGCGGGTGTGGCGGTGGATGCGGTGTTCGACAGCGTGTCGGTGGGCACCACGCACCAGGAGGAGCTGGCCAAGCACGGCGTGATTTTCTGTTCGTTCTCCGAGGCTGTGCGTGATCATCCGGAGCTCATCAAAAAATATCTCGGCACGGTGGTGCCCTACACAGACAACTTTTTTGCCACGCTGAACTCGGCGGTGTTCAGCGATGGTTCGTTTGTTTACATCCCGAAAGGCGTGCGGTGTCCGCTGGAGTTGAGCACGTATTTCCGGATTAATGCCGCTGAGACGGGGCAGTTTGAGCGCACGTTAATTGTTGCCGATGAGGGTAGTCACGTGAGCTATCTCGAAGGCTGCACGGCGCCGATGCGTGATGAAAATCAGCTACATGCGGCGGTAGTGGAGTTGGTGGCGTTGGGCGACGCGGAGATTAAATATTCCACCGTGCAAAATTGGTATCCTGGCGACGAGGATGGGAATGGCGGAATCTATAATTTCGTGACCAAGCGCGGTATCTGCAAGGGCGATCGCTCGAAAATCTGCTGGACGCAGGTGGAAACTGGATCGGCAATCACGTGGAAATACCCAAGTGTCATTTTGCGCGGGGACGATTCGGTCGGCGAATTTTATTCCGTGGCCCTCGCCAATCTCGCGCAACAGGCCGATACCGGTACCAAGATGATTCATCTCGGCAAGAACACCCGCAGCACGATCATCAGTAAGGGAATCTCCGCCGGCAAAGGCCAGAACAGTTATCGCGGTCTGGTGCAGGTAGGCAAGAACGCCACCGATGCGCGGAACTTTACCCAGTGTGATTCGTTGCTGATTGGGAGTCGCTGCGGCGCGCACACGTTTCCCTACATCGAAGTGAAGAACCCTTCCGCCAAGGTGGAGCACGAAGCCACCACCTCTAAGATCGGGGAGGACCAGATTTTTTACTGCAACGCCCGCGGCATCGAAACGCAGGACGCAGTGAACATGATCGTGAATGGCTTCTGTAAGGAAGTCTTCAGCGAGCTGCCGATGGAGTTTGCGATGGAAGCGCAGGCGCTCATGGACGTGAGCCTCGAAGGTAGCGTGGGATAATTTAGCATGTTAGAGATCAAAAATTTACAGGCCGGGGTGGAGGGCAAGGCGATTCTGAAAGGGATTGATTTGTCGATTAACGCCGGTGAGGTGCACGCCATCATGGGCCCCAACGGCAGCGGTAAAAGCACGCTGGCCCAGCTGCTTGCCGGTCGCGAGGGCTACGAGATCACCGACGGTTTGGTGCGCTACAACGGCGAGGATCTGCTCGACCTCGGTCCCGAGGAGCGCGTGCGTGAGGGGTTCTTTCTCGCGTTCCAGTATCCGGTGGAAATACCCGGTGTGAACACCACGTATTTCCTGCGTGCTGCTGTAAATGCCCTGCGCGAGCATCGCGGCGAAGCCGAGCTGAGCGCGGTGGAGTTTCTCAAATTGATGCGCGAAAAAATCCAACTGCTTGAGCTGGATGAATCCCTGCTCAAGCGCTCGGTGAACGAGGGCTTTTCCGGCGGTGAAAAAAAGCGCGCGGAAATTTTGCAGATGGCCCTGCTCGATCCGAAATTTGCAGTGCTCGATGAAACCGATTCGGGCCTCGATATCGATGCGCTCAAGGTCGTCGCCGGCGGCGTGAACCATCTCAAGCGTGCCGACAACGCGCAGCTAGTCATCACGCATTATCAGCGCCTGCTCGATTATATTGTGCCCGATCACGTGCACGTGTTGGTCGATGGACGCATTGTGAAGTCCGGACCGAAGGAGCTTGCCCTCGAACTGGAGGAGCGCGGGTACGATTGGATTATTGAAGAACAAGCTGCCTGATGGTTGCCCCTCCCCACATGAACGCGGAAGACGCCGTGGATCGGCTGTTGGCCGCCCTGCCCGAAAGTGATGCTGCCGGTCGCGCGCGCTTTGCCGAACTAGGCTTTCCCACCCCGCGCGATGAAGATTGGCGCTTCACGCCGGTCAAACCGCTCACGGAGCTGAACTTTTCCGCCGCGCCGGTCGATGCCGACGCTACGCTCGAAGGCTGCGTGTTTGCCGCCATCGACGGGCCGCAGTTGGTGTTTGTAAACGGCCATTACTCCGAGGCCCTTTCGCAGGTTGGCGAACTGCCTGCCGGCGTGGAGGTGCGTCCGATGTCAGCTGGAGACTGTCCGGCACCGCCTGCGCCCGAGGACGCCTTTGGCGCGTTGAATGCGGCGACAGTGACGGACGGACCGTTCATCAGCGTGGCGGACAATGTGCATTTCGAAACCCCCGTGCGCGTGTACTACCTGAGCACTGGCAGCAACGGGGCCACGGTGAATGTGCGCGGCTACATCCGCGCTGAAGTGAACAGCCAGGTGACCGTGTTGGAGAGCTGGACCGGCAAGCAGGCTGGTTATTTTAATAACGCCACCACGGAACTGCACGCGGCGGACAACGCGCAGGTGGAGCATGTGAAATTTCAGGATGAGCACACCGGCGCCTTTCATGTGGGCGGACTCCACACCGCGCTAGGCCGCGATGCCCGTGTGGCGCATCATTCGCTCGCGTTGGGAGGACGCATTGCCCGCAATAATCTGCGCGCCCATCTCAATGGCACCGGTATTGAGGCTGTGCTCAATGGCCTGTACCTGCCGCGGGCCGGGCAGTTGATTGATCATCACATGGTAGTGAATCACGAGCAGCCCCATTGCGACAGCCACGAATATTTCAACGGCATCCTCGATGACGATTCGCGTGCGGTGTTTCACGGTCGCATTCACGTGCACAAGGGCGCGGATAAAACGGACGCGAAGCAGACCAATAAAAACCTACTACTGTCCGACAGCGCCACGATTGATACCAAGCCGCAGCTGGAGATTTATGCCGATGACGTGAAATGCACGCACGGCGCCACAATCGGCCAGATGAACGCCGAGCAAATTTTTTACCTGCGCGCCCGAGGGCTGGACGAGGAATCCGCGCGCCGGATGATCATGCACGCCTTTGCCGGCGAGATCGTCGAGCGTATCCAATGCGAAGCCGCGCGCGAGGAACTGGATCGGCTGGTGTGGGATCGGCTAGAGCAGATGGGAGGACTAGTCGCGGCATGAGTACCACGGTGCAAAGCATCGATGAGTTGGTCGAGAACTTCGAGCTGCTCGGCGATTGGGAATCGCGCTTTGGGTATCTCATTGATCTCGGTAAGGAACTGCCGCCGCTCGCCGCGGCTGATCAATGCGAGGAAAACCGCGTGCACGGTTGTCAGGCGCAGGTGTGGCTGAAGTTTGTACCCGAATCCGACGGTCGCATCACCATCGCCGCCGACAGCGATGCGTTCATCGTCAAGGGTCTCATCTCCGTGTTGCTGGCGGTGTACTCTGGCAAAACCGCCGGGGAAATCCTCGCCATCGACGGCGAAGTGGAACTGGGCCGATTGGATCTTGCCGCGCACCTGAGTCCCACCCGCAAGAACGGCCTTTTTGCCATGGTGCAACGCGTTCGCGAACTGGCCGCTGCTGCGCAGGAGGCCACGCCATGACGGGCGGCGAACAGGTGGCTATCGAGCGCGATGTGGAGGCGTCGGTCGTTCCCTCGGGCACACGCGTGACGCTGGAGAAAGGCGAGACCGCCACGATTACCCAGTCTCTCGGCGGCACGTTTACCGTGGTAGTAAACGGCAACATGTTTCGCATCGACGGCAAGGACGCCGATGCCATCGGGCAGGAATTGCAACTCACCCCCGCCGAACAGGCCGGCAAGGCGGAAAACGCCGAAGATCTTGAGCAACAGGTGTGGGAGCAGATGAAAACCTGTTACGACCCAGAGATTCCCGTGAACATCGTGGACCTCGGATTGATTTATGACTGCCACCTCGAGGAACTGGAGGCTGGCAATTACAAGGCCAGCGTGAAGATGACGCTTACCGCTCCCGGTTGCGGCATGGGGCCAACCATCCAAGCGGATGTGGAAAATAAAATCCTGTGCGTCGAGATGGTGGATGAAGTGGATGTGGAACTCGTCTGGGAACCGCAATGGACGCGAGAGATGATGACCGAAGCTGCGCGCTTGGAGCTGGGCATGATGTGATGAATGCGCCGATCTCCATCGCCCGTGTTGACGAGATTGCTGAAGGCAAAGGCAAAGCGTTTGATGTCGGCGAAAAGCGCATCGCAATTTTTCAGGTGGACGGCCAGTTACACGCCATCGACGATGCCTGCCCGCATGCCGGCGCATCCTTGGCGGAAGGCTATCTCGAGGACGGCAACGTCGGTTGCCCATGGCATTATGCGGAGTTCGAATTAGCCACCGGCAAACACCGCCACTCGCCAGCCACCTGTGGCGTGAACGTGTACCCCGTCACCATCAACGATGGCCAAATCCACGTCGAGGTCGCATGAACTCCATTCCCGCCACTATTCGTGAAGATTTCCCAACACTTGCGCAGGAGATCAATGGGCATCCGTTGGTGTACTTCGACAACGCCGCCACGACGCAAAAGCCGCGGCCAGTCTTGGAGGCGATTCAGCGTTACTACGAGCATGACAATGCCAATGTGCATCGCGGTATTCATGAACTGAGCAATCGCGCCACGGCGGCCTACGAGGGTGCGCGCTACCGGGTTGCCCAGTTTATCAACGCGCCCTCGGCGAAGGACATCATTTTCACTCGGGGCACCACCGAGGCTTTGAATCTCGTGGCTGCTACCTGGGGTGCGGGTAATTTGCGCGAAGGCGATGTGATCCTGTTGACCGAAATGGAACATCACAGCAACCTGGTGCCATGGCAGTTGCTCGCCCAGCGCACGGGAGCCCAGTTGCGGTTTATTCCGGTGACCGGCGATTTCGGTGAACTGGATCTGTCCGATCTTGATGAGAGGCTGTCCGATGTGAAGCTTCTGTCCCTCACACATATTTCTAACGCGCTGGGTACGATCAATCCCGTGACTGAACTCTGCGCTAAGGCCAAAGCGGTCGGCGCGGTAACTCTAGTAGATGCCGCGCAGAGCGCTGGGCATTTGCCGCTGGATGTACAGGCACTAGGGTGTGATTTCCTCGCGTTTTCAGGCCATAAACTTTGCGGTCCGACCGGTATCGGGGCGTTGTTTGCACGGGCGGAACTGCAGGCGGCGATGCCGCCGTATCAGGGTGGCGGCGAGATGATTTCCACGGTGGGATTTCAAACGTCCGAATACCACGAGCCGCCGCATAAATTCGAGGCTGGTACTCCGAACATCGCCGGCGCGGTGGGGCTGCATGCGGCTATCGATTACCTGGATGCCTTAGGTAGTGAGGCCATCCATGCGCACGATACGGACATTGCGGCATACGCCAAGGAGCGGTTGGCGGAGTTTGATGGCATCCGCATTTTCGGCCCGGCCGGTGAGCGTGGTGGGTTGGTGAGTTTTGTGTTCGAGAAAGTGCATGCGCTAGATCTGGCCACCATGGCTGATCAACAGGGTGTGGCCATTCGCATCGGGCATCATTGCACACAGCCCTTGCACGAAAAGCTCGGTGTGCCCGCCACGGCGCGCGCTAGCTTTTATTTTTACAACACGCGCGCGGAGGTGGATCGCTTCATTGAAGTGCTGCAAAAAGTTATTCAGCTGCTAAAGTAACCGCATGAGCGCGACAACGGAAATCAACAGCGACTCGACGATGGAGCAGGTACTGATGGAATACCCGGGTGCACGGCGTGCATTGTTTCGGAAGTACCACATCGGCGGGTGCTCCAGCTGTGGGTTTCAGATGGACGAAACGCTGGGCAGCGTGTGCGAGCGCAATAACGCGTTGGAGGTAACCGAGGTGCTGGCGGAAATTCAGGAGAGCCACGCGGCAGATGAGAAGATTTACATTGAGCCGAAAGCGCTGAAAGCCAAGCTGGAGGAGACGCCGGGATTGAAGCTACTGGATGTGCGCACGCAAGAGGAGTTCGACGCGGCGCGTATTGAAGGGGCTATTCACATGACGCGCGACCTTATGCAGGAAATCATGGGTAAGTGGGAGCCGGAAGAGATGTTTGTTATAGTAGATCATCAGGGCCAGCAAGGGCTGGATGCGGCGGCTTATTTTTTGGGGCACGGCCTGAAACAGGTGCGCTGCTTGCGGGGCGGAATTGATGCTTGGAGCCTAGAGGTAGATAATTCGGTGCCGCGCTACGAATTTTCATAATTGTCATGGACGAATCGCTGGAGAAAAAAATCAGGGAGGCCATTGCTGATCCCAAGAATATGGGCGAGCTGGCCGATGCAGATCGCGTGGGCACTGTGGGAAATTCCGACTGCGGTGAGATGCTGCGCCTGTGGGTAAAGTTCAAGGAGGATCACGGCCGTAAGGTGATTGATCAGGCGAGCTTTCAATCTTTCGGTTGCGAGACGGCGATTGCTGTGGCGAGCATGGCCACGGAATTAATTCGCGGTAAAACCGCCGATGAAGCGCTGGCCTTGCGGCATGATGAATTGACCGGCGATCTCGGCGCTTTGCCGCCTATGAAAATTCACTGCGCCCAGCTGGTAGAAGGCGCGCTCAAGGCCGCGCTGGATGCCGATGAGGCGGCCGACAAAAAAACAGCCCCGACCGAAATCGGAGCTGCTGAAAATATTCCCTCGTTGATGGACAGCCTGCAGGCGGATCAAAAACCGGCTCAAGGCAAGTTGCGCCTGCTCGGGGACGATTAGACTTACCAGCCGTCGTTGTCGCGGAATCCTCCGCCGCCACCACGACCGCCACGATCTCGGCCACGGCCTCCGCCGCCACCACGACCTCCGCCACCACCGCCACGGCCGCCGCCGCCGCCGCCACGGAAACCACCACCGCGATCTTCACGCGGGCGTGCTTCATTTACGGTGAGGTTGCGGCCCATG
>DPAW01000190.1 GCA_003517285.1 Verrucomicrobiales bacterium | reverse complement strand
ACTACCCAGCACCGAACGACACACAGGCCTGGCTTAAGCGGATCGACTCCTTACCGGGCCAAGCCAATGCCGAGACGGGTCGTCGGATCTTTTTCCACTCACGTATTGCCACCTGCAGCAAGTGCCATCAAATCAATGAACGCGGCACGCGTGTCGGCCCTAACCTGACCCGGATTGGCCACGGAATCACACGTGAACGCCTGTTGGAATCCATTCTCCAACCGAACAAGGAAGTCTCCCCTTACATGCGACCTTGGGCAATCCGTACCCAGGATGGCAAAAATCACATGGGAATCGCAATGCGCCGAGGCGGCAACTCCGAAGCCTACCTGGGGATCGACGGAAAAGAGTTCCACATCAACAAGCTGACAATTGTCACCAAGCAGGAACTCCACACATCCATGATGCCTCCCGGATTGGCCCATACCCTGACCCTATCCGAACTGCGCGATCTCCTGGCTTACCTGATGCAAAAACGATAACGCCGGACCTTGCCTTTTGTCCCGTGCCCGCCACACTGGGCGCATGAAATTCCGCGCCCTGTTGGCCTGCATTTTCTTCTGCGCCCTCAACCTTCATGCCCTTCCCTATTGGATTTGGCATGATGATTCCGAAAGCACCCAGCCCATCCGGCGAGCCTTCAATCTAACGAACAGCGTCGAAATCCAATCCGCCCCACTGCGTTTCATCGCCGATGCCGCCCACGTCGAGTTGCGCATCAACGGCCAACGTGTTGCTATTGCTGAAATGTTCGGGCCCGTGATCGAGGCCGACGCCAAAGCTTACCTCAACCCCGGCCGCAACGAAATCGAGCTGCGTCCGCTCAAAATCCTCAAACATCCCGCCGTAGCGCTGGACCTCAAAGTCCACGGCCCGAACGGCCAACAGACCCGCTTTGTCACTGCCGCCGGCTGGCACAGCATGGCCAATCTCGGCAGTCTTTCAGTGGAGAAATGGTGGACCCTACCGCCGCTTCAGATCAGTGAAGCCGACGATTACACCCAATGGAAACGCGCCAGTGACGCCACAGAAGGAACCGACCCAAACACCTTCCAACTGCTGCCCGGCTTTAAAGCAGAGCGGCTAATCTCCGCAGGTCCGGACGATGGTTCGTGGGTCAGTCTGGCGTTTGACCCCCAAGGTCGCCTCACCATTGGCCGCGAAGACAAGGGACTGATTCGCTATACATTTGCCAAAGGACACAAATCCATCACGCGAACCGAACTAATCAACCAAACCCTCAAGGAATGCCGCGGACTTCTCTATGCGCACGATAGTTTGTTTGTTCATGCCAACCAATCCAAGGGCATCTTTCGTCTACGCGACACAAACGGTGACGGCACCTTTGATGAAGAGAAACGCCTTCACACCTCTGAAGGCGGTTTCGGTCACGGCCGCAATGCGCTGACCTTGGGGCCCAAAGGAAAAATCTATGCGATACATGGAGACTCCATTCAACTCCCTACCGAAGCCCGCGATCTCACCTCACCCCTGAGACGAAAGTTCCAACCGTTTCGAAACAACGAAGGCCATGTGCTCCGGATGAATCCGGACGGTAGTGAAAAAGAGATTTTCTGTGCCGGCCTGCGCAATCCATACGGCATCGCATTTAATGCCGACGGTGAGGCCTTCACCTACGATGCTGATGCCGAGTTCGATATGGGCACACCGTGGTATCGCCCTACCAAGGTGAAGCATCTCACTAGCGGAGCCGATTTCGGTTGGCGCGCCGTAACCGGCAGTTGGCCTCCTTATTATCCAGATCATCCGGACAATACCCAGGCCACACTTTCCATCGGCAAGGGTTCCCCAACCGGTTTGAAGTTCGGTACGCGCAGTGAGTTCCCGGTCGACTACCAAAAAGCATTATTTATACTCGACTGGACCTACGGCCGCATTCTGGCCGTCCATCTGCGACCGCGCGGCAGCACCTACATGGGCAGTGCCGAAGTCTTTCTGCGCGGGCAACCGCTCAACCTCACGGATCTGGACTTCGGCCCAGACGGCGCCCTTTATTTCGTCACGGGCGGCCGCAAAACCCAAAGTGCCCTCTACCGGGTTCACTATCACGGCCCAAGCACGCAACCGCGCGGCCCCACCCAAGCCGAACGCAACCGCAATCAACTCGCTCACGAATATCGCGCCCAACGCCGGCAAGCCGAGCGATTCCACGCCACTCAGGGCAATTTTGAGGCCGCCCCAAACACCCCGGAACCGCGCATCCGCCAAGCTTGGCGCATTGCGCTGGAGCACAATCCGAACGCACAATTCAAAATCAACACTTACGATTTGGAGCAACTCACCGCCCAGGCAAATCTGGCCGACAACTCCGGGCATTTACCCCTAAACGCAAATTGGCCAGACCTGTTGCCCTCCCAGCAACTCGCCTACATTGATTTCATTCGCCGCGCATTGGAACGCCACAATTGGCGAGCCGAACACTCGCAAAAAATCCTGACCAACCTCGCCCCGCATTTCCCCAATGCCTCCTCCGATCTTAACCAAGCGCTGGCACCCTTATTGATTCAACTCGCTCCGGACAAAGCCGTCCCCCAAACCATGCGTGCCCTCGAAGCCAGCACAAGTCAGCGCGAACGCATTCATTACCTACACCATCTGCGCCACGCAAAGACGGGCTGGACCCTCACCGATCGCAAACTTTACTTCCGGATTCTGAATGAATACGACGCCTTTCTCGGCGGCCGCGGACTCCCACAGGCGCTCGCTCGGATTCGCAAGGAGGCCGCCGCCTCACTCACCGAAAAAGAATCCCAAGCCCTCGCCCCAGAGCTGGATCGCAAACCCAAACTCCCCCCGTTACCGGATCTCAGCAGACGCCAGTTTGTGCGCGCCTGGAAGCCAGAAGATTTCGCTGATTTGCTGGGGGCCAATCTCGCTAAACGCAATCGTGCCGCTGGCCAAAAGGTATTTCACAATGCCATGTGCAGCCGCTGCCATCGTAAAGGCAGCGAAGGCTATCCCATCGGCCCGGATCTGACCCATATCGCCCGCCGCTTTGACCGCGCCACCTTGCTCACTGAAATCCTCGCCCCATCCCAAACCATCGCGGAGAATTACCAAACCACCGTTCTCAAACTCACGGATAACCGAACTCTAGCCGGCCAAGTCGTGCCCAACCTCGATTACCGCGAGCCCACTCTGCAACTGGCTGAAAACCCACTGCATCCGGACAAGCTCACGAAAATCCAGAAATCTGAAATCCTCTCCCAAAGCCATGCCCCAAACTCACTCATGCCTCAAGGGCTGCTGAATCTCTTTACGAAGGATGAAGTATTGAATTTGCTGGCGTGGCTGGAAGCCCCCAGCAACTAAGGCACTGGAACGGGCAATATTGTCACGCCTCCATCAGGAGGTGGTGGTGTCACCACCGGTCCGCCAGGAGGTGTTGTTCCGCCACCA
>DPAW01000090.1:1707-3459 GCA_003517285.1 Verrucomicrobiales bacterium | reverse complement strand
TTGTGATCGGGCGGGGAATATTTTTGCGGTCAATTTCGCCCAGCAACAAACCATCGGCCGCACCACGCCTACCGGCCAGTCGGAGGTGTTTGTCACGCTGCCCAATAACAGCGTGGGGAACGGTATCCGGTTCGATCGCGCCGGACGCATGTATGTGGCCGATTACGTGGGCCACAATGTGCTGCGGATTGATCCGGGCACGCGAGCCGTTGAGGTATTGGCGCATGAGTCGAAGATGAATCAACCCAATGACCTCGCCATCGCGCCCAACGGTAGGCTGTACGCCAGCGATCCGAACTGGGGCGCGAAGACCGGTCAATTGTGGCGAATTGATCCGGACGGCACCACCACGCGGTTGGCGACGGATATGGGAACGACCAATGGCGTGGAGGTGAGCCCGGACGGCAAGCGGTTGTACGTGAACGAAAGTGTGCAGCGCAATGTGTGGGTGTTTGACATCCAGCCAGACGGCGGAGTGGCCAACAAGCGGCTGCTGCAGCAGTTTCCTGATCACGGTTTTGACGGCATGCGCTGTGATGCGGACGGCAACCTGTACATCACACGCTATGGCAAAGGCACCGTGGCCGTGCTGTCGCCGGAAGGTGAACTGCTGCGGGAGATTAATGTACTGGGTGCGCGCCCAAGTAATCTCTGCTTCGGCGGGCCGGACGGCCGGACGGTGTATGTCACCGAAGTAGAACACCGGCGGCTGGTGCAGTTCCGTGTGGAAATACCGGGCGCGGCCTGGACCCGTTGGGAACGCTAGGCGGCCGGAGCCGCGGTACACAGCTCGATGCTGTGGCCATCGGGGTCGGTGACGTAAATCTGGAACGCGCCATCGGGCCGCATGCGGCGTTCGTAGTACTCCTCGCCCAGCGCCTTCAAGTGGGCTTCCCACGCGTCCATGTCGTCAATCAACAGCGCGAAATGGTTGCTCTTGGGATGCGAATGCACGGGCTGATCGCGTTCGCCAATGAGATGCAGCTCCTGCGCGGTGCCGAGCTGATACCACGCGCCAGGGAAATCAAACGCCGGCCGCGGGATCGGCTGCAGTTCCAGCACCCGCCCGTAAAACTCGCAGCTCTTCGCCACATCCTTCACGTGCAACGCCACATGATTCAGCTCCCGATGCTCCATGACCGGAGGCTAATGGATAGAGGAGATGCAAACAACCCATTCCGGTTGAGCACCAAAAAAGACCCGCCAAATGGCGGGCCTTTTTAATTTGTTTTAATTTGGATTGCGGATCGTTACTTGGCTTCCAGGCCCAGCTCCTTGAGCGTCTTAGCTGCGTTGGCACCGTCTTGGCCGGCCCTTACTTTCTTATCGACCTTCAGGATCTTGCCGTCTTTGCCGATGTAAAACGTCCACCGAAACGGCACGGGCCGCGAGTCCGTCACCACACCATAGGCGCGGGCGGTCTTCTTAGTGGGATCGCTCAGTATCGGGTAATCCAGCTCCAGCGACTTGGCAAAATTGATGTTGCCCTTAGCGCCTTCGGTTGAATCACAACTGGCTGTGAAGTAAGCGACGTTGAATTTACTCAGCTCTTTGCCGTTCGATCGGAATGACTTGCATTGAGCTGTACAGCCACCGGTGAATGCCTTGGGAAACCAGGCGATCACCACGGCTTGTTTGCCGCGGAATTCCGAGAGCTTGTATGTTTTGCCATCACTGCCTTGCAGTGCGAAATCCGGAGCCGCATCGCCGACCTTCAGGTCCGCAGCGCCCAGAATTCCAGCGGCAAAACCC
>DPAW01000090.1:0-1407 GCA_003517285.1 Verrucomicrobiales bacterium | reverse complement strand
AATTCCAGTGGCAAAACCCGCCATGAGAATCAGGATTTTTTTCATGATATTTTATGGAACCGCTCACTGCTTGCCACAGCACGGCCGTAAAAGTCGCAAACGATAGAGACGGCATGTTCAAAAAACAAGGCATCGTTTTCGCATTCTTAGTTGGTATTTAGGTCACCGGATCTTTGGCGCAACTGCGTGTTGTTGATGAGGTTGATAACCCCTTGAACTTCTTCCTCGCCTTAGGTTGTTGATTGTCATAGTTTATTTAGCGTCATGATTGACCTGTTTGGCAAACGAGACAATGGCCGCACTCATTGCGATGGGTATTCGCGGCGGGATTTTCTGAAGATTGGCGGCATGGCCGCGGGCGGCCTGTCGCTGAGCCAGCTGCTGGAGTTGGAGGCAGCGCAAAAGACCGGCCGTTCCCACAAGGCGGTGATAAATATTTATCTGCCGGGTGGCCCTTCGCATTTGGATTTCTTCGATCTCAAGCCGGATGCGCCCAAGGAAATTCGCGGTGAGTTTAATCCGATCAAGACCAATGTGCCGGGCGTGGAAATCTGTGAGATGTTCCCGCGGCTGGCCACGATGGCCGATCAGTTTTCGATTATCCGTTCACTGGCCGACTCGGATGGCGCGCACGATTGTTATCAATGCATGACCGGCCGACGCCAGAGCGAGAAGCGTAATGCTCCGCAGGGCGGTTGGCCGAGCTGGGGATCGTGGGTCTCCAAGCTGCAGCCCAACCACGGCGGCGTGCCGTCGAATGTGAGCCTGATGTATCCCACCGGCAACCGCACTTGGGGCGAGGCCGGCAAAGGCGGGTTCATTGGCGCGGCTCATACGCCGATGCAGTTGGTGCAGAAAGATCCGCTGGTCAAGCCACAGAGTCTGGTGCTGGAGGGTATCAATCTCAACCGTCTTAACGACCGCGCGAGTCTGTTGCGCGGCATTGATCAATTCCGGCGTGATGCCGATGCCACCGGGCAGATCGGCGGGCTCGATGAGCACAACGCGCAGGCGTTAAGTATTCTCTCCAATGGCGGCTTGATGGATGCGCTGGATCTTTCGAAGGAAGATCCGCGCATTGCCGAGCGCTATGGCGTTAACATTCCCAAATACCAGCGGGACGGTGCGCCGAAGATGATTCGTAATTTCCTCGTCGCCCGACGTCTGGTGGAGGCCGGCGCGCGCGTGGTGACGCTGAATTACAGTCGCTGGGATTGGCATGGCGGTGACGGCCTGAACTTCCCGCGGTCGCGCGAGGAAATGCCGCTGCTCGACCAAGGCCTGTCCGCCTTGCTTACAGACCTTAAGGAACGCGGCTTGGACAAGGATGTGGCCGTGGTGATGTGGGGTGAATTTGGGCGCACACCGAAGATCAACAAGAATAACAGCCGCGACCACTGGCCGCGG
>DPAW01000266.1 GCA_003517285.1 Verrucomicrobiales bacterium | reverse complement strand
GTCGAATCCATAGCGCAGGTTCGAAGGTCCGGCGTGGGTATCTCCCGTCCCCCAACCGGTGTTGAGCACCTCGCGTACGTCCGCCTTGTCGTCTCCATCGGTATCCTTCAGGAACAGAAAGTCGGGCACGTGGGCGACGATGACCCCGCCGCGCGAGAAGGTCAGCGAAGTGGGAATGTTCAGACCCTCGGCAAACACGGTTACCTTGTCGCACTTGCCATCGCCGTCGGTGTCCTCGAGGATCTTGATCTTGTCGTTGCCGACACGGTTGGGCGTCATCTCGTTCGGGTAGTCGACCGTCTCGGCGACCCACAAGCGACCGCGCTCGTCCCAGGCGAGGCCGATGGGGTTGATGACGTCCGGCTCGCTCGCGAAAAGCTCTAGTTGGAAGCCAACCGGCGCCTGAGTGTAGTCCATACTGTCCTTCGCCGAGAGGGGAAACTGGTACGGCAGTGGCTCCGGGCGTTTCTCGTAGTTTGGGATGTTGTCGCGTTTCTCGTATTTCAGAGGTGCACGGCCGGCGATGAATGTTTCATACGACTGCTTTCTCGCATCGCCCACCGACCATAGGATCCCCGCCTTCAGCAACTGGTGGAAGGCCGGCTGCTTCCACACCCGCTCGTCGTGACCCGACGCGGTGTAGAAGACACGCCCCTTGCCCTGGGTGCGCACCCAGGTCCACGGCTCGGGTTCGGTTATGTTGTCACCCTTCCCTGCCACCTCGCGCACCATCAGCACCTGACGATCATTTTTGTTGTGGTTCCTGTGTTTATAGGTCTCGTCCCAAGCCTCGAACTCCTTAACCCCGGCCATTGCCGGGTGCTTTGGGTCGACCACCTTTGCAGTGAAAGCCCCAGTCTTGTGGCTGGCGAACCGACCACCGACCAACTGGTCGAAACCCGGCTCGTTGCCAAAGCACCAGCTCGCGCAATGTACCGGAACGAAGCCTCCGCCGCCTTCGACGTATCCCTTCAGGTTCTTCCACTGCTCTGGCGTAATCTTTCCATGGTTCGCATACAGCAGCAAAGCGTCGAACTTGTTAAGGTAAGCCGCGTCGCCGAGTGCCCCCTCGACGGTTGTGACGTAATCAAAGTAGATGGCATCCCGACCGAGTCCCTTGGCCAACATCGGGTAGAACTTGTTGCTGTTGTGATGCTCGCTTTCGTGGCCGAGGAACAGCACGCGGATCGCGCCCGCTTTCGGCTCGGCCTTGGCTTGTACAAAGGCTAGGCAAATTGCTATAAGTGACAACGATATTTTCAATATCCGCGGGCACCTCCGGAATGTTTGTTTAGGTCCAGATGTAAGATGTGGTTTTGTCATGGAGCATTGTATTTTTGGAACTGAATGGAATAATCCTTACCGAAAATAAACATTTGGCTCTTGAGTAGACTGGCCATAATTTTGTAAAAACTGGCCATCAATGCCTAAATCGCTCAAAGCTGAGTTTTTTGCGAAATCCGCGAATTGCGAGGATTTTCTTGAGCTATTCAATCACCTTGGCCACATCTCATTTTTTATTAAGAATGCCAGATTTAAGATAGTTGCGGCCAATCGGAATTTCTTTGCCCGACTCGGATTCGACGAGGAATCAAAGATCATTGGAAAAGAAGATTATGAACTCTTCCCGAAGCCATTGGCGACCAAGTTTCGAAAAGATGACGAGAGGGTTCTGGCAACCGGAACGACCATGCCACAGATGGTTGAGTTGTTCCTCAATCAGCACGGATTACCGGATTGGTTTATGACTAACAAAATGCCTGTTCGTGATCCCAAAGGTCATACCATCGGCATCATGGGGACCGTGGAACGTTACAATCAGGAGAAAGCTCTGAAGTCTACCGACCCGGAAATAGCGAGAGCTGTGGAAAAACTTTTGAGCCACCCGGAAAACTTTTCCTCAGTCACTGAGCTGGCTAAGGAAGCAGGGATGTCGCGCCGTCATTTTAACCGGCGCTTTAAAGACGAAACCAGCCTGACGCCAATTCAGTTTCTAGGACGATGCCGAATACAGCTAGCCTGTCAATTGCTCCGCAGTGAAAGAGGAAAAACCATTTCAGACATCGCCCTCGAAATTGGTTTCTGCGACCAGAGCGCTTTCACCACTCAGTTTAGAGAACGAATGGGAACGACGCCCTTTAAATACCGGCAGGCCTATTAACCGAAAAGGAAGTGCTTAAATCTTTGCTTTGAGTATTTTCATGTGGCGTTCTTGGTTAATCGCCTCCGTCGTGGAAGCTGTGTGACACACATGTGGGGTGGTCATTTTCGCAAGGAGTAAAACCCGATTTTGGGTCTTTTCTACGCAGCCTTGAGCCAGCGCGATTTCCGACCTTCCACAGGCTCCGGATCGAGGGGCTTGCCCACCCGCACATTCCAATAAATGAGTGCCTGCGATTTCTTAACCGCCCTGCGATAGGCCGTGAAGGTTTGCTGCGGGCCGACATGCCCCATCAAGGCCGCAGTCGTGTTGGGCGAATTGAAGTGAACCAGATGATGGCTCGCGAAGCTGTGGCGGAGAGCATTGCGTGGAATCCTGATACCCGTCTGCCCCATCACCTTGTCTCGCCTGCGGATGATTGAAGCGTTGGTCATTCCGCCCATGATAAGACCCTCTGGCGGATTGTCGCTTTCCAGCAATTTCTTGCAGAAGTCTTTCAGGGGCGCAGTGAGATCAACATACCGCTCGGCGCATACGTTCTTCTTGCCTGGCACGTAGAACTGTCCTTCATCCAGATCAACGTCATCCCAGCTCACCAAGCTTATCTCGCTAGAGCGCAAGCCGCCAAAAGCGCCGAACATGAACCAGACCTGCATGAAGTGGCAGGAAGCATCAAGCAGCTGCTGAAGCTCTGGAGCATTCAAGATACCCACCTTGGGCTTCTCATGCACGATGGCCGCTGCCTTCACTGGATTGTAGGTCAAGTAGCCGCTGTTGATGGCGTAATGGAAGATCGCGGAAAGCTCTTTCTTCACGAAGTTCCGAATCGTGGTCGGGGCGAAGTTGTGCTCCTTCTTCAGCCAAAGGGCGTAATCCGTAACCATCTCGGAAGTGATTTCGCAGGCCGGCGTATTGCCGAAGAATGCCTTGGCTTTGGGCAAGCGTATCTTGATATCGTAAACAAACTTGTCGCTGACCGCCCCAAGCTCGAGAGCCTTCTCTTTTGAAGCCAAGTATCGGTCGCCCATGTCGCCGATTGTGCCCTTGCCTTGCTTGTATCGCTGAACCGCAGTTTCCAGAATCTCCCGCAGCTCATCAGGGGCAAAGTCATTCTGGTAGCCTGCGATGAC
>DPAW01000116.1:4697-5043 GCA_003517285.1 Verrucomicrobiales bacterium | reverse complement strand
CCGGATCGTGACCAACCTGTGTCTCGACGAGTTGCGGCGACGCAAACGGGCGCGGACGGATTCCATCGAGGAAATTGAGGAAGCCACCGGCCCGGTCGAAAACCGGATGGACATACAGGAGGTCGACCCGATGGAAAGACTCAACCGGGAGGAGTTGAGAGAGAGGATCGATGCGGCTATGGCCAAGCTGTCAGACAACCACCGCACCGTGCTTGTGCTCTACGAATACGAACAACTCGAGTACAAGCACATCGCCGAAAAAATGGGCACCTCCATCGGGACCGTGATGTCCCGGTTGTTTTACGCCCGAAAAAAAATGGCGGCACTCCTTGGCGAAACGCTCAAA
>DPAW01000116.1:0-4373 GCA_003517285.1 Verrucomicrobiales bacterium | reverse complement strand
GGGACGGATTAATCGAATGAACGAAAACGAAATACAACTGAAGGTTCAGGCCTTGGTGGACGGTGAACTCACCGGACGCGAGGCGGAGGAACTGCAACAACGCATCAACAACGATGCCACGCTGCAGCAGTTACACGAGAGGCTCACGCAGATGCGCGGGCTCATCGCCAACAGCGAACTGCCCCGCCCCCTGCCTGAGTCCGGCGACTTTTACTGGAACAAAATCGCAGAGTCGATCGAACGCGAGGAACGCGCTGGAGAACGGATCGCCAAGCCAACGCCGGCCAATCGATGGCTATTGCGCTGGCTCGCGCCGCTGGCAGGTGTTTCAACTGTCGTGCTGCTGCTCACCCTCCAACAACCCACCGCACCAGACTTAGGGATCACACTCAGCAGCGACCACGAACTGGAACTGTCCAGCGACGAGATCGATGTCATGACGTACAACTCCGACGACGATTCCATGAGTATCGTCTGGCTGGACTACTCCATGGACATTCAGAAGGACTACATGGAACTATGGCTTGATTGAGCCATGCCAAGCGAATAAGAAACCCCTTTGCGATGATACTATTGCGCAATCGACTTTTTAACCGGATCGCCCTACTGATGGGTTTGTTGCTGTTCGGCGGCGGCGGCGGTCTGGCCTTAGTGCAGGCCGACTCCATCACCGTCAACGCCCGACTCGTCCTCGGCACCGGCAAGGAAAAACAGGGCAGCAAAAAGGTCAGTGATTCCATCCGCAAACGCTTGGCCAAGGTGTTCAAGTGGATGCACTACTACCAGCTCACCAACAAAAAGCTGACGATCGAGGATGCCAAAACCAAAACCTCCAAGCTCAGCAAAAATGCCTCAATCAAGGTAACCAATCAGAAAAACGGGGAGATCGCCGTCAGCCTGTTTAGCGGCGGAAAAATGCTGCTGCAAAAAACCCAGACTCTTCGAGAGGGGCACTACATGGTGTTGGCCGGTAAATCCACCGGGGACTCCGCCTGGTTCATCGTCCTCTCCAAGTAACTAACCCCATCTGGCCAAGCGCTTGGCCAAGGGCGACTACTCGAGACCGGAATCTATCTTCGCCTGAGCGGCATCGACTTCTTCCTGAGTAGGATAATCGTCCGGATCATCATCCGAATGGCCGGTGAGTTTTTCGTCGTAGGCGTCGAAGCCGTCCCCGTCTTCGTCAATGCCGACCAATTCCTGCTCTGCTTCGGACTCCTTTTTTTTCTCCAGCACGGCCCGCAGTTTTTCCCATGTGAGATCGTCGGCATTGTATTCTGGATTAAGCAACTTTGACTTGATGCCGTTCCCGATTAGCAGCTTCGCCAACGCTCGTAGTTTAATCAGGTTTTGATCAGTTGGTTTCGATCTCCAATTTCCACTGCTAATAAGTACTGTGGGGTCTCCCTTTTTTGCCTGATAAACTCCAAGCGGCTTGCCATTCATCGTTTCAACGAGCCAAACATGATTCGCGAACGTTTGCCGGACGGCATTGGAATCTTCCTGAATTATATCATATTCCCGCCTGCCACCTTCACCTGTCAACCAGACCAGTTGAACGGTTTGCCCCGAACGATTTAAAAACTCAACGAAGGTTTCCTCGCCGTTCATCCCGGATGGCCGAATGGATTCTGGCGCTTCCAGAGAATCTGTTTCAAGTATCATTGAAATAAAGCTGTCGAACTCGATTCCAACACTGCTCCATCTCCCGGAGATAGCATTTCCCGCTTTCTCGGCCATGTAGTTTATCAGATCCAGATTGCCGCCGCGAAAAGCAGCCGTAATGAGATACTGCGAATCCGGGTTGACCCCGGCTTCCTCCAGCAACTTAAAGTTTTCAATCAGTCCGGCGGAAGCAGCAGCTTCGGCGGAATTCTCCAGTTCCAGCCCCTCAAGTTTGGGTTCAAGTTCCATCAAAAGCTCCAGCATGGTGCTATCAGGATTGGTTGCCGCGATGGATGCAGGATGAGTTCCAGATGAGGTGATGGGGGCTCCGTATTTTGTTAGCAGTTTTACGAGCGGCAAATCCCCGGCTTGAACGGCCAGGTTAAGCAAACGGGAGTTGCCCACGCTCACCCCCTGTTGAATCAAATACTCCACAAACTCGACCTCCTGCGGATCCAATGGTTTGGCCCGGGCTTCCGGAGTGTTCCTGTTGGAGTATCCGTATGACCTGTTTCGGTTATCTTCAGGTCGCTTGAGAAACGACTCGATCAGTGAGGAATCTTCCAAACTCACGCCCAGCTCAATCAAAAGCCGGGCCTTGGCCAGATCGCGCTTGGCCAAGGTCTTATTTAGCAAGATGCCAAATTGATTCTCCTTCAGGACGTTCGGCAGTTGTTCCTTGGGCACCTTGGCCAGGAGCAGCGGCAGGATTTCAGTGTTGGCCATCTCGAACAATGTTTCGCGATCATTGTTCCGTTGACCGGACTTTTTTGAAGGGTCTGTCGGCTCGAATGGCGACATACCACTATCGAGGAACAGATTGACGAGATCGACCTGTTGCTGCCTGACCGCTGCGTGAAGCTCCTCAAAACTTGGCTCGATTTTGTGCTCCACAAGCCATCGCGCCATGTCGATGTGTCCCTCGGCGATCGCCAGTTTGATGGCCTCCTTTTGGGTGAGGACCATGCTTTCCGGAACATCAAGGTAATTGGGGTCGGGCGGCTGGCTTTCCCCCAGCTTGAGTAGTTGTTTGTACTGCGCTTCCCTACCCGGCTCCGGTGTGGTGATTTCCCAGCCCTCCTTGGCCATCTTCTCAAGCGCCCCGATGTCTCCCAACTGGATGGCGGCGAGGATGGGGTCGTATTCCCAGATTTCCCCACGGCGATCGCTTACGGGGATCCTGTAACGGTGGATGCCGCTGCGTTCCCACTGCAACGGCTTGGCACTGAAAACATCCTTCGGCAGCGAAGGAAGATAGTCGGGCGTGAGGGCCTCGAGTTCGTCGGGGAGTTTGCCGTTGGCCAAGCGATACTGCTCCAGCGCCAGTCCCACACGGGCGGCTGAGAACCGGTTCATTAAAGCTCCCATGCGTTTCATCGAACCGGATTTGGACGGCAAAAGTGTGCGACTGAACATGTATCCCTTGAGGCTGGCTTCCGTTTTTACGGGATCGAACAAGGCTTCAATTTTTGCCATGTCAATATGACCCGTCTCCTTGGCCTCCCGAATCAGGATCACATAGTTCTTCAACTTGCTATCGTGATAAATCAGGTCATTGTAGAGTCGCCGTTTGGATGACAGCTTGAGTGCCTCCTCCATTTTTTTGGAATAGATTTCCATATCCTCCCCCTCGATGAGTTTCTCGATAAATAGAGGGCCATTTGTAATGCGTTCGATTTGTTGGCTGCGCTCAAACTGTCCCAGATAATTTTTGTCGAGAGTCAGCAATTCCTTCAACTCATCCATGTGATCGTTGGATAGTTTCCCGCTGTGGAGGCACGCATTCACGGTCTCCACGATCAAAGCTCCGTAGCCGGCGTGGTTCAGTTGAGAAATGGTGAACTGGCCAGAGCCGCCCGCTTCGAACACCCGAAACTGCAGACGGATGTCTGCCATCGCCCCCTCCACATCGCCCTCGTCGAGCTTGGCCAAGGCTGAGTATTTCAGGAGCCAGTTCATCCTTTTCATCGCCATGATATGAGAGAGCGGCGTGTTGAGTCCTCGGTAATAAAGCGGCAAGTGATGCTCCGGCCGCTTGGCCGCCCGGCTCAAGGCATCAAACATCTTCTCGAACTGGCCAAAGTATTGATCAAGGAGTTCCTCGTCCGTGAGTCCGGTTTCGGGCTTTTCCCAGAAATATTTCATGCTATCCCCTTTCTGCATGTCCGCTCGCAAAGTCTGTGCAACGAATCGCCAGTTGAGGAATATTTCGGATTGCACAGCTCGCTCGATAAACGGTGCCCGATCCAATAGTGCGTCTACTTCCCTGCGCGACACCGGCGCTGACATGGCTTGATCAGACATTCCCATCATGCCGGGAGGCGGCGGCATCATGGACATCCCCGGCTGCATCATACCCGGCTGCATCATACCGGGATTAAAGTTCGGTATAGGTGGGGGCATCCCCGGCATCATCCCTTGAGAAGGGTCTGGAAAATCGATCGGTTCCGGCGTCGGCGGTTCGTCCCAAAAAAGAGCATCCATTGGAACAAAGCCTTGCGGGGCATAAACATTGAACGGCAGAGCCATGAAGAAATTATCCTCGTCGGACGGGATGTTACCGATGTAATTCCTCCGGTCGTATTTCCACCCCTCCGCCTCGCCCGCAGCCTTGTGCTGAATCCACATGCGCTTGGCCAACCAACCGTTCACGACCCATGCCAGCAGCAATAGCACAAGGACTACCCCCATGCGGGGCGTCCATCTGC
>DPAW01000227.1:3583-3782 GCA_003517285.1 Verrucomicrobiales bacterium | reverse complement strand
TTATCCGCGCGGCCAAATGTGGGATAACCACAGCAACATCAAAACCTCACTGCCCGCCGCCTGTCGGCAAAGCGATAAGCCCTGCGCCGCGCTCCTGCGCGACCTGCGTCAACGTGGGTTGCTTGATGATGTGCTCGTACTCTGGGGTGGGATATTCGGTCGCCTGCCAATGGCCCAGGGCGATTACGCCAAGGCCGGG
>DPAW01000227.1:1111-3320 GCA_003517285.1 Verrucomicrobiales bacterium | reverse complement strand
GGGCGGCGAATTTGGTCGCCTGCCGATGGCTCAGGGCGATTACGCCAAGGCCGGGCGCGATCATGGTCCCAGTGGGTTTACCAGCTGGATGGCCGGCGGCGGAGTGAAGGGCGGCGTGGTGCATGGCGAAACCGATGACATCGGGTACGGCGCCGTACGTGATCGGGTGAGTATTCAGGACTGGCACGCCACCATCCTGCATCAACTGGGTATGGACCACGAGAAACTTACCGTTGACCGCAACGGCCTCGAGGAACGCATCACGCACACCTATCCCACCCGGGTGGTGAGAGAAATTCTTTAGTCCGCCACTTCAGCGGTCATGGCCAGTTGCACGGCGGCGTTTAGCGGCATTTCATTGATCCCCAAGGCCAGTCGAGTGTGTTGGCCGCGTTCGCCGAAGAGTTCGGCCACCAGATCGGAGGCTCCATTGAGCACTTGCGGATGTCCACGGAACCCTTCGGCGCAATGGACGTAGCCTTCAATGCGGACAATCTTTTGAATTTTTTCCAAATCGCCGGTGGCGGCCTTGAGCTGAGCAATGGCGTTGAGGGCGCATTGGCGGGCGGCCTGATAGCCGTCCTCCTCGGTGAGTTCGTCGCCGAGCTTGCCGGCGTAGGCGATGGCACCATCGCGGAAGGGGAGTTGGCCGGAGGTGAATACGAGGTCGCCGGTGCGAATCCAGGGCCGATAGGCAGCCACGGCGGCGGGGGCCTCGGGCAAGGTAAGGCCGAGTTCGGTGAGTTTGGCTTCGATGCTCATGCGGGAGGGGCGAGTTTTACTGCGCCCATTAAAACAGCTCGGTCAAGGGCCGGCCTTTTTCGAGGATGTTGAAGGGGCGACCCGTGACATCGGTGGTGATCAGGTCGTCGACGCCCATTAGAAATGCTCGTCGATCCATGTCTGATTCTGGCATTCGGTTCGGACTAGTCAATGCCCGATCATCCGCGTAGGCTGCCGCCATGAAATTGATCTTTTCCCTGTTTGCCCTGTCTGCCTTTACCCTGTTTGGTGCCGAACCCGCGGCCTTGATCAAAGGCATCGGCCCGGGCTGGCGGGCGATGACCGAGGTGGATTTCACTAACGTTAACTGCAAGCCGGATACTTGGAGCTGGGGTAAGGATGGCCTCATCAAATGCACTGGCAATCCGGTGGGCGTGATTCGCACGAAGAAGATGGTGACCAACCTAGAGTTGGTGGTGCAGTGGCGGCACCTCAAGCACGCAGGCAACAGTGGCGTGTTTCTCTGGGCCATGCCGGAGAGCATTAAGAATCTTGAGGCAGGTAAGGGGCGTTTGCCGGCGGGTATCGAGGTGCAGGTGTTGGATCTCGGCTACGAGACCAACTGGGAAAAGAACCGCGGCAAACCCTCTGATTGGTTTACCAGCCATGGCGATGTTTTTCCCACTGGTGGCGCGCGTATGAAAGCGTTCACCCCGGAAATTACCTACACCAAAAAGGACGGCACAAAATATGTCGTCGGCAAACCGACCAGCAGACGGAGCTTTCCGACTCAGCGCCTGACCAAAGGGGTCGGGGAGTGGAATCATTATTACATCCGCGCCATCAACGGCGAAGTGCGGCTGTGGGTTAACGGTGTGGAAGTCAGCGGAGGAACCGAATGTCAGCCGGCCACCGGCTATCTGTGTCTGGAAAGCGAAGGCGCGCCGATCGAATTTAAGGGCTTACGAATACGCGAGTTGCCTTAGCGGAGGCGAACTAGGTATCACTTCACCCTACTAGTTGACTACAAACTGAGCTTCAGGAATGATCGCGCTATGCAGCAAGTGTTCAGCATACTGATTTCGTTCGGTCTATCTATCGTTGTTTGGGCCGGGGAAACCATCTCCGAAGGCCAGTTGGCAAAGGGCACGAAGTGGGAGACTCCTTTTTACGTACGCGTCAACGGTCAGGACGGGCCAACTGTAGTGATCACTGGTGGGATTCACGGTAATGAACCGGCTGGAGCGCGGGCCGCGGAGCAAATCCGGCACTGGCCCATCACCTGCGGACGGTTGGTGGTTATTCCGCAGGCCAACATCCCAGGACTACGGGATGGGACCCGTTTTTTACCGGGCGAACCTCCGTCACGCCGTGATCTCAACCGGCAATTCCCCAAGACCAAGATGGCAGCCGAGGCGCATGGCGTGCTGGGCAAGGCGCTTTGGAAGTTTATTGGCGACCAAAATCCCGATTGGATGATCGACCT
>DPAW01000227.1:0-787 GCA_003517285.1 Verrucomicrobiales bacterium | reverse complement strand
CATGAGGGGTACGATTTTCACCAGATCAATTCTAAATCTGTGGGATCCTCGATCATTGATGCAAAGGGCAAGGCCGCAGATGTTGCTGTACCCAAAATGCTAGCGGCGGTGAATGCTACCATTACGGATCCGAAAAAGAAGCTCGTGCGCCTGCGTTATCCTGTGGACGGCAGCTTGGCTCGCGCGGCGCATGAACGGCTTGGGGCGGCATCCATGATTCTGGAGACCACCTTTAAATCACAGCCGCTCTCCAAGCGCGCACGGCAGCATCGGTTGATGGTGCATGCGCTGCTCACCCATCTGCAGATGGTCGACAGCACATCGCAGGTGATGTTGCCGGCCAAGACCGAGGCCCTGCGGGTGGCAGTTTATGATGCCGGCGGTGTGGGCAGCAACGGTCCGCGGGAATTGGATCGCGTTCTGCGCGGGATGCCTGCCACGATGGCCCGGCGTGTGGGCGCGGAGGACATTCGAAATGGTGTGCTAACACAGTTTGATGTGGCGATCTTTCCTGGCGGTAGTGGCAGCAAACAGGCGGCGGCACTGGATGCCCGAGGGCGGAAGGCCGTGCAGGCCTTTGTGCAACGGGGTGGCGGGTATGTGGGCATCTGTGCCGGCTCGTATCTGGCGGCGGCGAATTATTCGTGGTCGCTCGGAATCAGTAATCACAAAACATTTTGCGAAACCATAGACCTGCCGAACATCGGTCGAAAGAGCATGTGGTATCGCGGGCCGACCGCTACGGTGAAAGTGGAATTGACCGCGGAAGGCCGAGAGATTCTTGGCG
>DPAW01000331.1:3056-16044 GCA_003517285.1 Verrucomicrobiales bacterium | reverse complement strand
AAATTGATCATCGCCAGCCAAAACCAACAGGGCGGATGGCGGTATCGTCCGGTTGTACGTGACGCGGATGTCTCGGTAACCGTACTGCAGGTGGTGGCCCTGCGAGCCGCGAAGAATTCCGGGATCGATGTGCCGCAGCGCACCATTGATAACGCCGTGAAATACGTGAAAGCCTGTCACCATGCCGGCACCGGCGGGTTCAGTTATCAGCCGGGTTCTTCACCGGGATTTGCCAGAACGGCGGCGGCCATCTATTCACTACAGGTTTGCGGTTTATACGATGATCCGTTGGTCATGAAGGGATCCAAGTACTTGTTCGCCAACCACCGGGAATCTCAGGAGTGGTATGTGTATGGCAATTTCTACGCGGCCCCGGCGCAATACATGATCGGTGGCGATACTTGGGAGAAATGGTACAAGGCCATTGCCACCACCGTGGTGAAGAGTATTAAGAAGGAAGGCGATATTTACCGTTGGGACGCCAGTGGACGCGGCGGGGTGGGACCAATCTATACCACGGCCGTCTATACCACTATGTTGGCGATGCCTTACCACTACCTGCCACTTTACCAACGTTAGGCATCATGTTGCATCCGACCGCCATCGCACTTATTTTTGCGGCGGTCCAATTCTCTCTTTCGGCGGCTACCATCCAGACTCGGGACGGGAAAACCGCCTCGGGTTCTCTTCAGCAACTCTCTGAACAGGGCGTCCGGATCAACGGGCAGACTTTTTCCTGGGGAATAATTCGCAAGGCGTATTTAGCTCCGGCCCCCGGTGCTAAGGCGGAACTGCGCGAGGTGAAAACCAAAATCTGGCGGGGCTCATTTACCACTTTCAAGGAGGTGCTCACGCGTGATCCCAGCACGATTGATGGTGTGACCTGCCAATACGTGACGGTCCGCCGATTGGGCAACACACCCGGGGCCATTCTCTTTGAGGGGCGGCTGAATGTGCCGCTCGCGGGGGATTATCAATTTCGGTTGGCCAGCGATGACAGTGCGCGCCTGATGATTGGTGACAAGGAGGTGTTGGGAACTCCGGCGGAGTTCTCTTACCGCCGTGCCACCGGCTCCATTCGGTTGACCGCCGGCGAACATCCATTTCGGCTCGAGTATTTGAACTTGGCCAGCTACGCGATTCTGGAGCTGGACTGGAGCGGACCGGGACTGGCATGGACAACCTTGAGCGCGGTAAAGGATTGGCCGTTGCTCCCTGCGCCTCCGGCGATTCCAGCGGCCGGCGCCCTCGCTTGGAACGGCAGTTATATCGCTTACCCGGTGGAATCCCTGACCGATAGCCGGGTGCGGTTTGTCGGGGAACCGGCCGGAGTGCGGCTGACGACTGTGAATGCGGCGGCCATTTTCTTCCAGCCGTTGTCGTTGCCGGTGGCTGACCGCATTCGTTCCGGCAAGGTCGGCCGCGAGGGTGTGCTGTTGGTCGCCGGCGATTTTTTGGAAGGAGAAATTCTGTCTATCAAGAACAACAAGATCACCCTGCAAACCCTCCTCTTTGGCGCCAAACAATATCAGGGTGGGTCCCAAGCCTCGGCGGTGTTTCTGCAAAAACCGGCTAAAGCCCGGGAACAATGGGTGGTGCGCACGCAATTGGGCACGGAGATACGCCTGCGCAAGCTGGAGTGGGATGGCCCTGTGTTGATCGCCGATCAAACGCCCTTCCGCAAACTCCGCCTCAAGGCCGATGAAATTCAGGAGATTGCATTCCAATCCAAGCCCAACATTCTGGAACGTGCCTGGGTCACCTGGGGAAAGTTGAGCGAACAGGAACAACAACAAGCCGTGGCAGGACAGGGCCGCTTCGACAGTATTTACAAAGCGCGCGCCGGGGCTAGGGTTTATCTGGCGCAGCTTGATGAAAAATGGCGTCGACTGGAATCAGAACACGCCGCGGTGGATGCTGAGGTCCATGCGATCCTGAAACAGATGCAGGAGCAGGAGACCCAAGCTCGCAAAGCCCGGGCTAACGCGGCGCAAACCGCGAGCGATTACGCTTTATATCAACGGAAGCTGCATGTGAATTTGCATTTATTTAACCCGCGCCTTCGCGAGGTCCACGAACTCACGAGGCGTCGGGTAACCGAGACAAAGAGGGCTATCGAGGCGGAGAAGAAGGCGTTGACGGATCAGGCGAAAACCAACGCTGAGTATGTGGCCAAGTATCAGGCGGATCGTCAACGTCAGCAGGATGGGTATGTGAAACATCAAGGTGAACGCAAGGCGGATTATGACAAGGCACGCGGAGCATCCAAGGGGGACGTGCGCCCGGTGGAAATCACAGCGGCGGTTGCTCGGGCCCGTAAGGTTCGTGAATTTGCCGAGAGTCGACGGAACCGCGCCCGAGATACGCTTAATCAGTACACCGGCCCGCGTGATGATGCTCGACGCCAGCGGGACGATGCCAAACGAAAAGTGGATGCCGCTCGAGGGCAACGCGATGCCCGCGCCCGAACTTTGCAGCAGGCTCAAATGCATGAGGCGAATGTCCTGAAGAACGGCTTGGACGTCGCTGAAAAGAAGATGATCCAGATGCGCGCCAATTACGCGGCCAAGGCGGCGGTGTATCATGAACTGATTGGCAAAGAGTCCGCCGTGGATCAATCCCGCGTCGATGCTCTGGGGGATTTGCAGTCGATCGACCGGCATGTGCGGGATTGGGAGGGGCAATTACGGTCGGCACAGGGCAAGCTGCGGCAGGACGAGCAGAATAAGAACAATGCCTCCCGCGATTATGTGCGTCGCCGTGAACTTATGGAAACGGCCCGCCGAACGCTCCATGATTTCGTTGATAAACAGGAGCAGCCCGCCTTGCAACGACTGAACGCCGTCAAGGAGCGGCATGATCAATTAGCCGCGCAGGTCGAGAAAGCACCTGATGACACCAATTTGGCGGCTCAACTGAAGCAGGCTCAAGAGCAGTTGGCGAAAGATTTGGCTGCGTTGACTGCGCTACGTGGAAAATTGAACGGAGTCATCGGTCAGTTCCAATCCAAGTTGCATGATTTTTCTTACCACCAGGAAACATCCGACCGGATGGAGACCGAATGGGTTCGGACTCAGGGAGACATTAAACTGTTGGAGAAATTTCTAACGGCTAAGAAATCGCGTCAGGCGGCTCTTCGCAAAACTACCGGCGACCTGACCCGCAAACGCACCGATCGACAAAACCGTATTCGGGCAGCCAAGGGTGAAATGGATCGGGCGTTAACGGCCTTGAATCAGGCCTTGGCGGAGCATAATCGGCGGCTGGCTGAATATGGCACGGCCATCACTAAACGCTTCGAAGCCGCCCGTAATCTGGAGGATGGCGAGAACACCCTGAAGCGTGAACAGTACACTTTCATCCAGAATGAGATGGTTGCGAAATTACGGGATCAGGAATGGGCCCGCCGTGAGCGTGTGCTTAAGGAAACCGAAACCGTGTTTGCGGCGTCAGACCGGGCGTTGAAGGCTGCTGAAGCGGCCAAAGCGGGCTTGAAAACTCCGCTGGATGGCGATCAAAACACTTTGCTGGGGCCTTTGACGGCGTGGTATGAGGCGCAGGAGCAGGTTGTGCATTTCCACAAGGAAACAGCGCTTGAGGTGGTGAAGATGAAGGGGGAACTGGAGGCGGATCGGTTGCGTTGGGCCCCGTCGGTCACCGTGCGCGAAGCCGCGCTTAAAACGGCTGAGACAGCCGACAAACAGGCTGCGGCGGCGCATGCCAAAAATCTCAAGGACAATGAGGCATTTACTCAGATGCTCAAGGTTGCCGAGGCCACCGATAAAGCGCAGCAGGACAAACAGACCGCTGCCAACAAGGCTCTGGCTGATGCCAGCAACAATTTGCGCGATGCACGTTATCGCGCCAGCGCCAAGGAACGCGAGTGGCTGGAAGCGGTTTTCCAGCACGAACGCTATCGGGTGCAAAAGCGCGCGGTGCTGGGTTTTGAGTAAGGATAAAAAGGTTGCCCCCGGGCGCGGAATCCGGATAACTTCCCGCCGGTCGCCTCGGTAGCTCAATGGTAGAGCAGTTGACTCTTAATCAATTGGTTGGGGGTTCGAGTCCCTCCCGGGGTACCAGTTTTTCTTAAATCCCAACGCGCGCAGTAGGGAGCAGGGCGGTTTATGAACCTTGAACAAGGCATCGTACTGGGCGTTATCGTGGGCATCTTTGGCCTATTCGCCTGGGGTAAGTGGCGCTACGACATTGTGGCTGTGATCGGCCTGTTCTCGCTGGTGGTGGCCGATGTGATCGTTGATAAAGTACTGGGTCGCGAGGGCTCGGTCTTGATCGATCCTGAATCGGCTTTGGCCGGGTTTGGTCATCCTGCGGTGATTACCGTGGCCGCTGTGCTGGTGATCAGTCGCGCTCTGCGCAACAGTGGTGTGGTAGATCTTATTACGCGCCAGTTGGCGCCCTTTGCCAAGAATCAGACATTGCACATCGCAAGCCTGTGCGTGGTGGCCGCGGTGCTGTCGGCTTTCATGAATAACGTCGGCGCGCTGGCGTTGTTGCTTCCGGTGGCGCTGAAGACTGCCAATGAACAGGGGCGTTCACCTAGTCTGATCCTTATGCCCCTGGCGTTTGCCAGTATTTTGGGAGGCATGATCACCATGATCGGCACCCCGCCGAACATTATCATCTCCACATTTCGGGCACAGGAAGTGGGTGGGGAAGCGTTTGGCATGTTCGCTTTCGCGCCGGTGGGCGGTTTGGTGGCGTTGTTGGGTGTGGTGTTTGTGACGGTGATTGGGTGGCGATTGATCCCCAAGGATTCCCTCAAACCCGCGGGGCAGGATGAGATGTTTGCCCTGAAGGAATACATCACTGAGGTGCGTGTTCCGGAGGAATGTTCGTTTATTGGGATGACGTTGGGCGAGGTGGAAAAGGACACGGGCGAAAAAATGATGATCTTTGGGTTCATCAAAAAGGACGGTAAAGTGGTGACGCCTAATCGCAATAATCTGGTGCGGGCCGGGAGCCGTTATTTGGTAAAGGTGGATCCAGTGGATCTTAAGGCGATCATGGATCAATCCGGGTTGCGATTGGAAAAGGAGCTGCGTTCGCGGATCGACAGTATTGAGGGAGAGGACGTCAATTTCACCGAGGTGGTGGTGACGCCCAACTCCCAATTGGTGGGCCGTTCCAGGGCTTTTCTACGGTCGCGTACATCGAACTCGGTTGTCCTGATGGCCGTGGCGCGGCAGGGACAGCCCATTCAAAAACGCTTGGGTGATGTGGAGTTTCGTGTGGGCGACGTGCTGCTGCTACAGGGTGCGCAGGATAATATTGAGGAACATGCGGCCAGTCTGCATCTCTTGCCTCTGGCCGAGCGCGAGGTGCGGGTGGGGATCTTTTCCAAGATTACAATCGCCGTGGCGATCTTTGTTGCTGCGATTCTTTTGAGCATGTTCAAGATCATGCCCACCACACTTTCCTTTCTTGGCGCAATTTTGGCGTATGTGTTTTTAGGAATCCTTCCGTTGCGCGATTTGTATCGAGAAATTGATTGGCCCGTGATCGTGCTGCTAGGCGCCATGATTCCTGTGAGCGGCGCATTGCAGTCTACTGGGTTAACCAGCGAAATTGCTACCGCCGTAAACAACCTCACCGAAAGCATGCCAGTCTGGAGCATTGTGGCATTGTTGATGGTGGTGACCATGTGCTTGTCGGATGTGATCAACAACGCCGCCACCGCCCTGATCATGGCACCCATTGGCGTAGGCATCGCCCTGCAAATGGGGGTAAGTCCGGACCCATTCCTCATGGCCGTGGCCGTTGGGGCATCCTGCGCATTCCTGACACCGATTGGTCACCAATGTAACGCGCTGATCCTCGGCCCGGGTGGATATCGGTTTGGCGATTACTGGCGTATGGGATTGCCTTTGGAGATATTGATCGTGATAGGGTCGGTGCCCTTGATTCTTAAGTTTTTCCCGCTCTAGACCCGCATGGTTAACCAATCTGGCTTGCGAAGGCGTACAGGTTGATGTTTTCTCATGGCGTTGTCATGATCCATGTAATGCGAGATGGCCAGCAGTTTGGCCCCTACACCATTGAGGATATCAATGCTTACTTGGCGCAAGGCACCCTGTTGCCCACCGATCAGGCTTGGTACGAGGGAGCGGCCAATTGGATGCCTATCACCGAGGTTCCTGGTGTGGTGCATGGCGCTGCTCCTGTGCCAGCAGCTCCGGTATTCGCGGGAGCCGATCCCATGGCGGCAGCAAACCCGGAGGTGGCTGTTGCCGAGGCCGGCGCGGCTGTGGCGGCGGTTGAAGGCGCTAAGAAAAAGAAACTGCTCATAATCGGCGGCAGCCTGGCGGGCGTGGTGGCGATTGCCGGAGTGTTGTTGTTTGTGTACCCCGGTTTTTTGAAGGATGACGAAACGGGCGAAGGCGGCGGTAGCAATGCCGACGGGGCTTCCGGTGGCGGACAGAATTTCGCCGCAATCTTGGAGCCTATTTTTAAAAGAAGCACCTGTTACGACTGCCACGATGGAGACAATGCGAAAGGAAGTTTTGATCTGACTGATTCCGCTTCGGTGCAAGAGGCCATCACGGCTGGCGATCCGGATGGTAGTGAATTAATTGTTCGTCTCACCGACCCCTCCGACCCGATGCCGCCGGAGGGTAAGGGAGATATGCTGCCTGCGACTGACGTGCAGAGGGTCAAGGATTGGATCGCGGCCGGCGCGCAGTTTTAGGTGTTCTCATGATTCATATCCTTCGCGATGGCCAACAGTTTGGGCCTTACACCCTGGAGGAGATTAATGCGTATCTCGCCGATGGTAGTTTGCTGCCCTCGGATCAGGCTTGGTACGAAGGGTTACCTGAATGGATTCCCCTTACCGAGGTGCCCGGCTTGGCGTTTTTGGCACAACCCGTTCCATCGCCGGTTGTTACGGGGGTAGTGGCATCGGGAGGCAGCGGCAAACGCAAGAAACTTTTGATCGGTATTGCTGCCGGCGTTGTGGTTTTGGCGGGCGGTGCCTTCGCGGGGATGCATTTTTTGGGTGGGGAAAAGGAATCCGAAAAGCCGGTCGGCACATCGGCAAACAAAGAACAGGGTGACGGCGGTTCAGTTGAAAATGCCCCGACCACGGGTGAGGCAATGACATTTTCCACGGTGGAGGGGATTTTCAGAAAGTACCGTTGCATGGAGTGCCATAATTCGAAGGAGAGCAACAAGGTGGAGGCGGATTTGGACTTTTCATTCCCAACCACCACGCGGGCCTTTACCTCGCCGAATCAGCAGGGAAATCCAGCTACAGCTCCGCTGGTGTTGGCCATTACCCCGGGCGCCGGCCGACCCATGCCGCCCAATGGGCCCATGATCTCAAAGGGGGAAGTGCAACAGATTATGGACTGGATTGCTGCCGGGGCTAAGTTTTAGCGACCGTTTGGCGCAGGGTTATTGGCGCATTTCGTCTAGGCACTTGCGCAGCGGTTCCAAATCTGGATCAGTGGATGCGGCAGTCTTGACCGCGCCGGCATCAATCTGCATGGCGGCATGCAATTCGCGTGCGGCTTCCTTGATGCGATCGAGCTGAGTAAGATAACAGGCAAGATTGTACGGGATGATCCATTGATCCGAAAATACCCGGCGAACGGAGTTTAACTTGGAATAGGCTTCTTCAGTTCGATCGAGTTCATGCAAGGCAAATGAACGATGGATCCAGCCTCCAGGACGTTCGGGCGCCTGTTGCACTAACAACTCGGCGGTCTTCACGCAGGCATTCCAATTCTTTTCGCGGGCAAACAACATCCAGCTCACCTCAAGCACGTCCGGATGATCTAGGCGCTCGGCGGAGATATGAGCAAGTTCCGAGCGAGCCTCGGCCGGTGAACCCAACTCCAGCCAACCTTCAGCCGCCCGAAGGTGATGCAGGTCCGATGGCTTGAGCGGAGAGCGCATTGTAAAAAAACTCTGGTTTTGTAATAGACCCTACTCGGCGCCTGAGTTAGTTTCTTATTAGACCAGCGCCCAATTCAATATACTCCCAAACCCTTTGACATGCAAAATTCCAATGAACCTTCTTTTCGCGAAAATGTAGACCTCATGTACGACCGGGCGGCGGCCACGTTGGATCTGCCGATCGGGCTGGCGGATCAAATTCGTACCTGCAATTCCGTGTATCAGGTGAAGTTTGGAGTGAAGATTCGTGGCGAATACAAAGTGTTTTCCGGTTGGCGTGCGGTGCACAGTGAGCATCGGTTGCCGGTGAAGGGCGGGATTCGGTATGCGGATTTTGCCAATCAACAGGAGGTGGAGGCGCTGGCGGCGCTGATGAGCTACAAGTGCGCGATTGTGGATGTGCCGTACGGCGGCTCCAAGGGGGCGTTGTGTTTGCGGCCGAAGGATTACACAGAAGAGGAATTGGAAAAAATCACGCGCCGCTTTACGCAGGAATTAAACAAACGCAGTCTGGTGAGTCCCGGCCTGAATGTGCCGGCGCCGGATATGGGTACGGGTGGGCGTGAAATGGCCTGGATGGCCGATGAATATCGGCAGTTGAACCCCCAGGATATCAACAGTCTCGGCTGCGTGACTGGCAAGCCGGTGGAGGACGGTGGCATTCATGGGCGTACTGAAGCTACAGGGCGCGGGGTGCAGTTTGGGTTGCGTGAATTTTTTCGGCATCCGGATGATGTGAAGCGCGCCGGTTTGGAAGGCGATTTGGATGGCAAACGAATTGTAGTGCAAGGGTTGGGTAATGTGGGCTTCCACGCTTCAAAATTCCTGACCGAGGAAGATGGCGCCTTGGTCACGGCCATTATCGAGCGTGGCG
This sequence comes from Verrucomicrobiales bacterium, assembly GCA_003517285.1. Lineage (GTDB taxonomy): Bacteria > Verrucomicrobiota > Verrucomicrobiia > Limisphaerales > UBA1100 > UBA1100. The sequence goes on along the minus strand of DPAW01000331.1, from coordinate 7,253 downwards.
GCGCGATCATTAATGATGCCGGGTTGGACATCGAAGCGGTGCATGCGCATCGGATGGAAACCGGCTCGGTGAAGGGTTTTCCCGGGGCAGAGTTTGTGGAGGACGGGCCGTCGGTGTTGGAGAAGGAATGCGACATTCTCTTGCCGGCGGCGTTGGAGAGTCAGATTCATTTGGGGAATGCGGACCGGATCCAAACCAAAATCATTGCGGAGGCAGCCAATGGTCCGGTGACTTATGGGGCCGATGAAATTCTACGGAACAAGGGTGTGGTTATTATTCCTGACGCGTATCTCAATGCCGGCGGTGTGACGGTGTCTTATTTCGAGTGGATCAAGAATTTATCGCATATCCGTTTCGGTCGAATGGAACGGCGCTATGAAGAAGCGCAAAGTAAAGGGCTGGTCGAGGCGATCGAGGAAGCCACGGGCAAGACGTTGTCCGATGCCGTGAAACAAAAATTGATCTCGGGGCCGGACGAACTGGATCTAGTTCGCTCCGGATTGGATGACACCATGCGTCAGGCGTACAACAACATCCGTAATATCTACAACGCCCGCGAATCGGTGGTGGATCTACGCACTGCGGCCTTTGTCTTGGCGATCGAGAAGATTGCCGACAGTTACAAGAGCATGGAGCTTTAAGTTCGGTGCCTACTCAAACCGCCATAAATGGGCGGCAGTACGAATGTAGAGGGCGCCATGGGCTACAGCGGGCGAGGCAAGAGAGCGTTCGCCTAAGCTTTTCTGGGAGAGGAGATTGAACTCCTTGCCGGCTTCCAGTACGTAAACCGTGCCGGCTTCGTTCACCTGATAGAGTTTGCCGTTGGCAAGGATGGGCGAGGCAGAGCATCCTCCACCAAGGCGTTCGCTCCAGTGCACCTCACCGCTCTTGGCATCCACACAACTGGCAATACCGCCGTCGGATACCATGTACAACTCGTTGCCAGTGAGCACCATGCTTGGCGTGTGCGGAGCGCCTTTGGGGAGAATCCATTTCACGTGTGTCTCGGTCACGTCGCCTTTGCCGCCGAGTTGCACGGCCATGGCTTTCGCGCGATCAAAGCCGGTGCTGAAGAACACCATACCGTGGCCAACCACCGGGCGGGGCACCACTGAATAGCCGTCGTAAGTGGCGCGCCAAATTTCTTTGCCGTTGGTCGGATCATAGGAGCCGATCATGTCGCTGCCGGGCAGGAGCACTTGCTTGCCGGTGGTGGTTTGAAGCACGAGCGGTGTGGAAAATGAAAATTTCCGTTTGGCGTCGATGCTGCGATTGACCTTCCAGGCTTGGGAGCCGTCCTTGGTGTGCAAGGCGATGACAAAGGGATCACGGGCGCCGTCGCAGCTAAAGATGAGTTTGTTATCCGCCAAGGCGGGCGTGCCGCCGTTGCCGTGCACGGGCGGGTACTTGATGGTGTCATTTTTCCAGGCGACCTTGCCATCGAGACTGAGGGCCGCGGTGCCCATGTGGCCGAAGTGCACGTACACCTGTTGGCCATTCACGATCGGGGTGGGGCTGGCTTGGCTGTTCTTGCGATGCATGCGCGGGGCGGAGTCCACGGCGAAGATCGGGGTGTTCCAGAGCAACTTGCCGTTTTCGGCACTGAGGCAAAGGGCGTTGAGCGAAAGGCCTTCGCCTCTATCGATGGCGCTGGTGAGATAGATTTTGCCGTTCAAAATCACGGGCGAACTCCAGCCGCTGCCGGGGACGGGGGCTTTCCACTTCAGGTGATCGCTGGTTGCACTAATGTCGAAAGGCAGCTTCGCGTTGGCGTGGCCTTGTGCGCCGGGTCCTCTGAATTGCGGCCAGTCGTTGGCGTGAAGATGCAGAGCCAGCAGGGCGGTCGCCCAGGCGAAAGCAGTTTTCATGAGCGGAGTGTGGTCGCGCAATGAAGGGGCGTCAAGTCGGGTGCGGGCAAAAAAGATTGTTTTTGCGGGCTGTTTTTCACAACCTGCGCAGGTATGTCTGTTCTTGATATCAAGCTCGCCGACCAGTGTCGGTACGATATGATTGCACTGGGGGAAATCATGTTGCGTCTGGATCCCGGCGATGGTCGGGTGCGCACGGCGCGTCAGTTCGATGTGTGGGAAGGCGGCGGCGAATACAATGTGGCGCGCGGCTTGCGCCGTTGTTTCGGTCTCAAGACCAGCGTGGTGACGGCATTTGCGGACAATGAAGTTGGCCGGTTGGTGGAGGATTTCATTATGCAGGGCGGCGTGGATGTGGATTACATTCAGTGGCGCGATTACGACGGCATCGGACGCACGGTGCGCAACGGGCTGAACTTCACCGAGCGCGGATTTGGCATTCGCGGCGCGAAAGGCGTGCCCGATCGCGGCAACACGGCCGCCAGTCAGATCAAGCAGGGTGATATTGATTGGGAAAAGATTTTCGGCGAGGACGGTGTGCGTTGGTTCCATACCGGCGGCATTTACGCGGCGCTGAGCGACAGCACGCCGGAGGTGGTCATCGAGGCGGTAAAGGTGGCCAAGAAACACGGCACGATTGTGTCCTATGATCTCAACTATCGTCCGAGCCTTTGGGACAGCATCGGCGGGCAGGCGAAGGCGCAGGAGGTCAATCGCGAGATCGCCAAGTATGTGGATGTGATGATCGGCAATGAGGAGGATTTCACCGCGTGCCTAGGCTTCGAGGTGGAGGGTGTGGATGAAAATATTTCCATCATTGAGATCGATGCCTTCAAGAATATGATCAACACCGCGGTGGCAGCGTTCCCAAACTTCAAGGTGACCGCTACTACCTTACGCGCAGTGAAGAGCGCCACGGTGAACGACTGGGGCGCGATCTGCTGGGCGGACGGCAATTTTTATGAGGCCACCAATCGCAAGGAAATGGAGATATTCGATCGTGTGGGCGGCGGCGATAGTTTTGCCAGCGGCCTGATCTACGGCTTCATTGCCACCGGCGATCCGGCGCAGGCGGTGGAATACGGCGCGGCGCACGGTGCCCTAGCCATGACCACGCCGGGCGACACCTCCATGGCCACCAAGGGGGAAGTTGAACGCCTCGTGGGAGGCGGTGGCGCACGTGTCCAGCGCTAAACTGGCACGCGTTCGCCGGCTTCGATGGAGCGCTTGGCGGCTTCGCAGAGTTCGATGGAGGTGAGGCCATCTTGGGCGGTGACAATGCTGGGCGCGGTGCCGGCTCGGATGGATTCGACAAGGTGCGTGACTTGGCCGGTGTAGCCATCGCCGGCATCCAGCTTGAGCACCTGAGGTTCCAGGTCCGGCTCGAATAGCTTCAGGGCGTCTTCGCCCCGTGCTAGGTCGTAGTCCACGGTTGCGTTCTCAAAATTCACGGTGTAAGCCATGTTAAAACCAAACCCCTTGGCCATGGCCCAACTGCCTTCGGCGGAGACGGCAGCGCCGCAGGGCACGGTGTATTGCGCGAGGACATGGTCGATTTCGCCGCTGACCTTGGTGTGGCCCTGCGCGTAGATGTGTGTGGGCCGGCCGAAACAGTAAGCGGCAAAATCAGCATCGTGAATGTGGAGATCAAGCAGGCCGCCACCGGATTTCTCGCCATCCAGAAAACTGTTCTGCCCCCAGACTGGTGCCTCGGCCACGCGGCGGAATCGTGCGCTCAACGGCCGGCCATAACGGCCCTCGTCAATGGCGTCCTTCACCCATTTCCACTCGGGCCAAAAACGCAGGCACATGGCGGGCATGAAAAATCCTCGGGCGGTCGCGGCGGCATCGGCGATTTCCCGGGCTTGTGCGCTGGTGCGGGCTACGGGCTTTTCGCACAGGACATGCTTGCCGCTGACCAAGGCGGCGAGGGCTTGCTCGTGATGGAGAAAGGTCGGCGTGGTGATGTCAATGAGGTTGATGGATTCGTCGGCGAGCAGTTCGTCCAGGCTGCGGTAGGCGGCGACATTCGTCATGTCGAGCTTCACCGGTTCGTCGCTGCCGACGTTGCCGTGCACGTCCGAAAAATCTCCGTCCAGATTGCGGCCGCTGGGATTGCACAACGCGCCGATTTCAATGCCGTCCACTGCCTCATACGCGCGCAGATGCGCCACGGCCATGAAGCCGGTTCCCACGATTCCTACCCGAATGTTGTTCATGATGATTTCTTGCGTGGCCAGCGTCGCAGGCCGTTTTGGAAGAGCAACTGCCACACCATCCAGATGGCTTCCAAAACGATGTTGCCGGACATCTTGGATTGGCCTTCCAT
>DPAW01000331.1:0-2698 GCA_003517285.1 Verrucomicrobiales bacterium | reverse complement strand
GTATACCTTGCCGCCAGATTTTGTGGGTGAGCTCGATTTGAAAACTGTAGCCGTTGGACCGAACCTGCCCGAGATCAATGGACTTTAGTGCTGCGCGCCGAAAGCACTTGAAGCCGCCGGTGGGATCGCTGAAGGGCATGCCGGTGATCCATTGCACATACTTGGCCGCGCCGAGGCTGAGGATGAGCCGGGTGAGCGGCCAGTTGATCACGCGAATGCCGCCCTTGTAGCGTGTGCCCAGCACGAGGTCGGCGTCCTCGGCCGTTTCGAGAAAGCGCGGGATATCCTCCGGATCATGCGAGAAGTCGCCGTCCATTTCGAAGACGAATTCGTATTCCTTTGCCAGCGCCCATTCGAAGCCGGCGCAGTAGGCGCGGCCGAGCCCGTTCTTTTCCTCGCGGTGCAGCACGTGCACAAACGGATGCTTGGTGGCCAGTTCATCGGCCAGTTTGCCTGTGCCGTCGGGGGAATTGTCGTCCACCACCAGCAGATCCACCGACAGCTTGCCAAGTGCCTCCACGATGCCGGGCAGATTATCCCGTTCGTTGTAGGTGGGGACGATGACCAGAGCGTTGTGCTTGTGATCCGACAAGTTGAGGGAGGGTAATCAGCCGGGCTGTACGATCAAGTTTACGTTGGTAACAGCGGCGCTAGCGGGCACTCCTCGCAGCGGGGATTTTTCGGCCGGCAGTAGCGGTTGCCGATGACAACCAGTTGCACGTGGTAATCCTGCCAGTAATCCAGCCGTTCAACGCCGTTGTGTTGGTTAAGGTTGTTTTGGCAGAAAGTTTGGAGTGCGTCATAGTTAGCCGAATCCGCGCACCACGCGTGGCGTGTGAAGATGCGCTTGGTGTAGGCATCAATGACAAACGAGGTATGATCGCCGGCGTAGAAAACATGCTGTCGGCCGTTTCAGGGCCGATTCCATTGATGGCGAGCAGCCGGTTACGCACGACGGCCGTGTCGCCGCGCATCAGGCGTTTCAGGCTGGCGCCAAATTGGCCGACTAGCACGTCGAGGAAATTGCTGAGGCGCCGAGCTTTCATGTTGTAATAACCGGCAGGGCGGATGAGTTCGGCTAGGTTATCGACTGGAAGCGCGTGCATCTTGCGGGCGGTTAATATCCGAGTGGCCTTCAGATTAGCAATGGCGTGTTCGACGTTTTTCCAAGAGGTGTTCTGGGTGAGGATTGCGCCGACACAGATTTCAAAAGGCGACTCGCCCGGCCACCAATGCTGATGCCCATGGCGCTGGTGCATCAACTGGTACGCTTGGCGAAGGGGGCGCTTCAAGGGCGGACCGGTGGTTCCCAATCGGGTGCGGCCTTGAGGTCGGCAAGGTCAGGGGTAAAACCGACACCAAAGGGGGCTTGGTTGATGGAGGTGACATCGAGCCGGCCGTCCTGGATATTTAACGCGGGCCAACCATCAGGTCCGGTATGATAGAGATCCGGGTGATGCTCCAAGGCGGCGGTCTGCATGGCCACGGGCAATTGTGACAGGCCGGGGTGATAATGATGGCCGTTGCGTTCCACGCTCTCAATCCCCAACGCGGCGCACACGGCAAGATCCTGCAGGAGTGCCACGGGGCCAACATTACACAGGTCCTCGCCGCTCATAATGGTTGTTTCCCCCTCGCTGCGGCGTTGCTCGATAAGGCAACGGTTGGTGAGGCCTTTGAAAATGCCTTTGCAATTCTTGTGACTGGTGCCGGCGTAGCCAAGGCGCAGGGCGGTGTTGAGGCTGTCGAGAGTGGCGTCCGATTCATCAATGATAATCGGCGGTCGATCCGGCCAGTCCTGAAATTGATCGTACAACGCGTCCGCCAATGCCACATCGCGGTGGAGTGGTTGTTCGATAAACAGCAGCCGTTCAAAGAACGGCCGAAGCGCATCGTGATCCTGAATGGCGGCCCAGAAGGTTTGAAGATCGGTGATGCTCTTAAACTGCTCGTTGCCATCCAGCGTAAAGGCAAAATCCGTCGGGGCATGTTGGGTGATTATTTCTGCGAGCGTTTCCAGACGGGCCAAATCGGTGTCGGGTTGGCCGTTGATCTTGATTTTGAAATGGCGCAGTTCGTAGGTGGTGATGCAGTCGGTGAGCGCTTGGGGTAGCTGATCGGCTACTGTCTCATCGGCGGGGATATCCGTAGGCGTGAGAGGATCGGCCAGGCCAACGGTGTGCCGGGCAATAATCGATTGGAGCGGTTGCCCGGATAGCCATTCGTGCGGCTTGGTGGTGGAGAGTTGAATCTGGATCGCGGCCATGGCAATGCCCAGATCCTGATCACGCACCGCGGCAGCAAAGGGTTTATTGGCAGCGCGACAGGCAGCTTCGATTAGGGCACGTTCGACCATGGAGGTGCCGAAACCACTCAGAAGTGGCGCAAGATTTTCGTAGTCGCCCCAGGCGGATTGAGCTTCGTAAAGGTCCAGCCACAGGTCAAATGGCGTGTCTGCCTGCAGGCCGATGGCAGTCTCTCGTGCGTGTTCGATGACGCGCAGCATCTCGGTCATCTCGCCGCCGAGCGGGGTTTCTGGAATCTTGGTGAACCACTTGGGTGGCAGGTTATCCGCCGAGTAACCTTCGTAGATGTTGCCATTGATTTCCACTGCCAGCCGGAGGAAGGCGTAGGGTACATCGGTCATGGTCGCGATGCCGTATTTGAACGGCATGCGAGTACGGAGATTGATCAGGCG
>DPAW01000286.1:1974-4377 GCA_003517285.1 Verrucomicrobiales bacterium | reverse complement strand
CACCTCCAGCGAATGCGTCAGGTAGGGGCCGTAGTTCATCTCATCCCATTTGCCGGCAAACAATGGCGTGGCCATGAGCACGAAAAGAAAAAGCGCAATGCGTTTCATAGTGACGCCGCGATTGTACGGGGCGAACGCATCGGGGCAAGCGCATGCTTTGGGTTTAAAAAGAAAATAGTACGAGGTGGAACTCGTCCCTCTCACGATTTAGTGGTTAAACAGAAACTCCGCCGTATTTAGCACCGCCCAGAGCAGATCCTGCACCGCGCCGGCGCGGTCGTCCTTTTTCTTCTCGAAATAGGTCGTGATCTCCTTGGTTTCAGTAGCCGTGGGACGCCGGTTCAGGGCCACGAGAAACACTTCCTCAGCGATCTCCGCCGGAGTTTGATCGCCGGCCGTCAGCTTGGCCGCGCGACCGTCGGCGTGTGTTATCTTGGTGTGCAGAATTTCCGAATGCATCATGTGCAGAGCCTGCACTACCGTGCCCTTGGTATTGCGTTCGCAGGGCGGATCACTGCTGGAATTCGGCCTACCAAAGGCATCCAGAAATTCCGAGCCTATCTTGAAGTTCCATGTCTCCAACGCGCGCGCGCCATTCCACGTGGCGCTGAAGCTGGTGGGCACGCCGGTCACATCGCCAACGGCATCGAGCAACACCTCCGCGCGCAACCGTCGCCGGTAGCTGCGCGAGAAGTTGCGCGTATCCGCCGCGTTGGTGGCGTTGGCTTCCGAGCTGAGTTGGTACAGGCGGCTCTCTAGAATCGTGCGAATGAGCTTCTTCTGATCGTACTTGAGCTGCACAAAATGTTTCGCCAACGCATCAAGCAACGCGGCATTCACCGGCGGATTGGAGGCGCGCATGTCGTCCACCGGCTCCACCAATCCCCTGCCGAAATATGCGCCCCAAACGCGGTTCACTAATGCGCGGGCAAAGAACGGATTATCCGGCTGCGCCATCCAATCCACCAGCCGATCGCGCGCATCGGTGCCTTCGGCCAACTCGGATGGCGGTCCATCGGGCGGCCGCGGCGGCAAACTTTCGCCGGTAACCGGATGCGTCACGCCGCCTGTGGCTCCATGATAAAACCATTCCGTGCCACCCGAAATGGGCGGCGACACACCTGAGCCTTTACGTTTCACCTGCGCAAAGTAGGCGGACAACGAATAGAAATCCCGCTGCGTCCATTTCTCGTTTGGATGATTATGGCACCGCGCGCATTCCAAACGCGTACCCAGAAAGATTTGGCTGAAAATCTTCGCCATCTCGTCCGGCGTGCGTTTATCGCGATACACCACCGTCGGGCCAAAGCGATGCGTGCTGCCAGTGGCAGTGATCATCTCACGGGCAAAGGCGTCCATTGGCTGGTTCTTGCGAAACGCCTCACGCAGCCATTGATCGAGCACATACACGCTCTTGAGTCCGGCGCGATCAGGATTGGGCCGCACGAGGTCCGCCCATTGATTCGCCCAATGATCGGCGTACGCGGGATCGGCCAGCAATCGCCCGATCATTTTCGTGCGCTTATCCTTCGCCGGATCATCCAGAAACGCGCGGGCCTCCTCCAGAGTCGGCAAGCGACCGATGGTGTCCAGCGAGGCGCGGCGCAGGAATTCCTGATCCGAACACAGCTCGCTGGGCAGAAACCCGAGCCGTTGGAATTGCGCGTAAGCCAGTTCATCGATGAAATTATGCGCGGGCAAAGCCGCGTATTTGGCGGCGGCAATCTTCTTCTCCGCCGGCACGGTCACGCGCGAGATGGCCACCTGACCCATGTAACGCGCCACGATCGTGCCTTCACCGTTGATGCCGCCCACCGTCACGCGGCCGGCGTCCGTTACCGTCGCAATGCCGTTGTCGTTCGAGACAAAATCCGCCAAGGCGGTGACATTGCGCTGTTGGCCATCCGAATAATGAGCGGTCACACTCAAAGTTTGCTGCGCAGCCTTGCGATACACTCCGGCCGCCGGTTCCACAGTCACCCGCTCCAGCGTGGCTTCGCCTTCGTGCTGATAGGCCATGCCTTCGCGGATCCATTGCAGCAACACCTTGGCCGAGGGCGATCCCGGCGCGATGCGTTGCCCGCCTTCATGCGGCATGGCCAGCGTGGCTTTGCGATAAATCAAACTCTCTTCCGGGAAGGTCGGAAACACGCGGCGGCCAAAGGCGTCCTCGGTGATCTCTTTCCAATCCTTGCGTGTGTCGTACGCAAACACCGACAGACTAAACCCGCGCTGTCCTTCCGCCTTGGCGTGGCAGGCGCCCGCGCTGCAGCCGGCTTTGCTCAGGATCGGCAGCACATCTTTGATAAAACTCACCTTACCCTCGGGCGCCGGCACTTCCGTCTCCGGCTTGACCGTGGCGGTCAGGCGATTGTCCTCCCAGATAAACACATCGCCCGCATG
>DPAW01000286.1:639-1598 GCA_003517285.1 Verrucomicrobiales bacterium | reverse complement strand
CCGGCCAACTTGCGTTCCTTGGCCGTGCTGGAGCGTTGTGCGCCGTCGTGCGTTTGGATCTCCGTGAAAATTCTTGCGAGCCCATCCTCGCAACTGGTGACAATCGCCTTGTCGTCCGGCGTCCAACCGAGCCCCGTCACCCCGCCCTTGTGCACGCGCACCTCGGTCATCTTCAGCTTGGTTTTCAAGTCCCACACCAGCAGTTCATGATCCGCGCTCACCGTCGCCAACTGCTCCCCATCGCTCTTGAAGGCCACGCCATACACGGCGCCTTGATGTCCCTCCAAAATGGCACGCGGCTTCCGATCGGCCAAAGCCCATACCGTGGCCACCTCATCACCGCCGGCCGTGGCCAGCTGTTTGCCGTCCTTGCTCAGGGCGAGGGCGTAAATGGAATCCGCATGGGCCACCCAATCCGCCAGCGGTTTGCGCTCGGCCAACGACCATTGACGGACCGTACCGCGCACAGCTGGTTGGCTATCGGCGGTGTAAAGCGATTGGTTATCCGGCGCGAACGCCAACGCCGTGACGCGTCCCTCGAAGGCAGTGATCTCGCCGGCCGGTTTCAGCTCGGCGTTCCAGAGTCGCACCGAACGGTAATCCGAAGACGCCAGCCATTTACCATCGGCACTCCACGCCAGCGCCTGAACGGTATCGCGATGCCCTTCCAACGTGGCGAGCACGGCGTTTTTGTTTTCAAGATCATGCACCGCAACGCGATTGGCCCGACTCACGGCGAGACGCTTGCCATCGGCAGACATGGCCAAGGCCAGCGACGGCGCATAACTCGGCGGCAGTGAAGCCAACTGATCCCGCTTCGGACTGGGTCGATCCTTGAGCGCCTCGGCATCCCACGACGCACCGTCGTTCACCCAGGTTTCCAACGCGGCAATGGCGCGGGGCGACAGTTGATCCTTGGGCGGCATGTGCGGATCGGCGCCCGGCTGCAGGGTTTGCAC
>DPAW01000286.1:0-277 GCA_003517285.1 Verrucomicrobiales bacterium | reverse complement strand
TTGTCGCCGCCGGCCATAATCGCTTCGCGCGAGGTGAGATCGAGCCCACCCTTTTCCTTTTCCGGATTGTGGCAGGAGAAACAATTCGACTTCAACAACACCATCGCCTCTGGTGTCCCCGCCCAAAGCGGCGTGACCAGCAGGGTGATGATGTAAATTGCAGCTTTCATTTCCTTACCACAGAGACACAGAGGACACCGTGTTTGTTCAATATATTTCCTGTGCGCGTTCTGTATCTTCGGGGTGGATGCTACTTCACCCGCTTCAACATCAGCAA
>DPAW01000142.1 GCA_003517285.1 Verrucomicrobiales bacterium | reverse complement strand
GGGCGGCGGTCACGTTACGGCAGGATGAAAATCGGGCAAAGCAAAATGCGCGTGAACAGGGCGCACTTGCCTTGCCTGCGCCAATGGGCACACTGCGCGCGTGGACGGCGGTAAGCGCAACAGCAGCGACTGGATCAAGGCAGGCGTGGCCGGCTTGGTGTGGTCTTGCGCCTTTGCGCCGCTTCAATGCGAGCCGGCGGCATGGCTGGCGCCTGCGCTGTTGTTGTGGGCTACGGCGGCGGCACCGAAGCGCGCGTTTCGATTGGGCCTAGCGGCCGGGGCGGCTCATTTCTTTACCTCACTATGCTGGGTACTCTACATCCCGGTGGCCGGCAGTAACATTGTGGGCTGGGTCGCCCTCAGCGGATATTGCTCGTTGTACCCGGCTTTGTGGGCGGCGTTCTGTTGGTGGCTGTTTCCCGGAAAGGCGGAATCGGCTGGGGCGGAAGTGGCGGCCATGGATTGGCGTCAACGGCTCGGTTGGGGGGCGACTTGCGCCGTGGCGTGGGTGGCGATGGAATGCCTTCGCGGCTGGGTGATCACCGGGTTTCCCTGGAATTATTTGGGCGGCTCGCAGCTGGACTGGACCTCAATCGCCATGCTGGCGCAATTCACCGGGGTATTGGGCGTGTCTCTGGTGGTGGCTTGGGGTTCGGTGGGTGGCTTGTTGGTCTTCTGGCGCTGGCGCGAACAGGATCGTTTTGAGCCGGCGTTGTTAAAGGATCTGGCCGGGCCGGCTGCACTGTTGCTGGTGGCCTTGGGTTTGGGGCAGTGGGCGCTTTCACAACCGTTGGCCGAACGACGCGGTTCACTCAAGATCGCATTGGTGCAGCCGGCTATACCGCAAACGGTGCTGTGGAACGTGAACGATCCGGTGAGTCAGGCGAACCGGTTTGAGCACATGATGGATCTTTCCGATCAGGCCGTGGCGAAGGAACCGGATTTGCTGGTCTGGCCGGAGGCATCGCTGCCACCGTTTTGGGTATTGAACACCAATAATGTCATTCATCGCATGGGGCAGCTGGAGCAAGCGATTGCCGAACAGGGCGTGTGGCGGGTGTGGGGCGCGGATACGGCGACCAATAATGTGCCGCACAACAGCGCCGTGTTGGTGCCGCCGGAAGATTCTTTTCTCGGAGGGTTGAAGGAGATGAAATGGCCGAACTACGCCAAGCGGCATTTGGTGATGTTTGGCGAATACGTACCGTTCTCGGAGCAATTGCCGTTTCTTAAGAAGCTGGCGCCGGTGGGGAATTTTGGGCGGGGCGGCGGCGAGGTGGTGTTTGATATGGGGAAAGCCAAGACCTCGGTGATCATTTGCTTTGAGGACGTGGTGCCCAAGCTGGCGCGGCGGGCGGCTACGCCGGAGGTGGATTTTCTGCTGAACCTGACGAATGACGGCTGGTTTGGTGACAGTCATCAGCAATGGCAGCACGCCCGCACGGCGGCGTGGCGGGCAATTGAAAACCGGCGGCCGCTGGTACGTTGCTGTAACAACGGCATCACCGGTTGGGTGGACGAGTACGGGCGATTTCATGGTGTGACCGAGCCGGTGCATTCCACGGGCGTGCGCGTGGTGCAAGTGCCGGTGCGCGCGGGGCCACATGCTCCGACGGTGTACCAGCGTACAGGCGATTGGCTGAGCTGGGGCTGCGTGCTGGCGTGCGGGATTTTGGCCATGCGTCGTGTGGCGCGATTGAAAAAGGACTCGGCATCCGCAGAGGAAGCGGCTAAATGAGGCGCGTATGTTCGATGCGGTGCAAGCCCAGTTAACCGAGACCAAGTCCCGCTTGGAGAAGTTGCGGAGGTTTCTTTGACGTCGCCCAGAGTGAAGCGCGCGTTCAGGAGTTGGAGGAAATCATGTCCGCCGATGATTTCTGGAATGACCGTGAGCGGGCTCAGAAATTTTCCGAGGAATCGGCGCGTCTGCGCAAGCAGGTAGAGATCTTTCAAAAAACCGAATCTCAACTGGCCGACCTGCAGGGGATAGTGGAGTTGGGCGCGGAAGAGGATGAGGAAACGCAGGCCCTGTTGCTCGAGGAACTGACTGCCGACACCGAGCAATTTATTGGCTCACTGGATGTCCTTGAGCTGCAGGCCATGCTCAAGGATCCGCAGGACAAGTGCAACTGTATCCTCACCATCAACGCAGGTGCTGGCGGTACGGAAAGTTGTGACTGGGCGGATATGCTGTTGCGCATGTACCAGCGCTGGTGCGAACGCCGCGGCTGGTCGGTGACAGTTCAGGACCTGACACCCGGGGAAGTGGCGGGCATCAAGAGCGCCACACTCACTATTGAGGGCGAGAACGCCTTCGGGTTCAGCAAGGCCGAGCGCGGGGTGCATCGGTTGGTGCGCATTTCGCCGTTCGATTCCAATAAACGCCGGCACACGAGTTTTGCCAGTGTGGATGTGGTGGCGGAACTGGAGGATGAAGGCGATATTGAGATCGACCCGAGCGAAGTGCGGGTGGACACTTACCGCAGTGGCGGTAAGGGCGGTCAGAACGTTAACAAGGTGGAGACGGCCGTGCGGCTCACGCATATTCCCACCGGCATTGTGGCGGCCAGCCAGACCCAGCGCAGCCAACATCAAAACCGTGCCACGGCCATGAAGTTGTTGCTCGCCAAATTGCATGCCAAACGCGAGGACGAAAAGAAGTCCGAGATGGAACGGTTCTACAGCGATAAAGGCGCGATCGGTTGGGGGAATCAAATTCGGAGTTATGTGTTTCAGCCCTACCAAATGGTGAAGGATCTGCGTACGGCGATTCAGAGCGGCAATGTGCAGGAAGTGATGGACGGCGATCTGGACAGTTTCGTGAACGGTTGGCTGCAGGCCGGTTGCCCGACCAAACGCATTGCGGGGGAGGATGACGAATGAGCATTCTGGACAAAATTGTGGCCACGAAGCAACAGGAGCTGGCGGCACTGCCGGTGATGGCGGTCACGGTGGATTCGCTACGCGACCAAGTGGCGGCTCGCGGTGGCGTTCGGGATTTCACGGCGGCTTTGGCTGAGCCGCGTGCCGGCGATGTGGGGTTAATTGCCGAGGTGAAAAAGGCTTCGCCTTCGGCCGGCATCATTCGGCCGGATTTCGATCCGGTCCAAATC
>DPAW01000320.1 GCA_003517285.1 Verrucomicrobiales bacterium | reverse complement strand
GACCAGGCCAAGGGGGACGCGATGGCTTCCGCCGCCCAGGAGGACCAGGCCAAGGGGGACGCGATGGCTTCCGCCGCGAAGGAGAAGAACCAGGCCAAAGAAGACCGGATGGCCCTGCCAACCCGCGCGGTCCAAGGCCAGGAGGCCCGGGACGCAGCGAAGCGTAATAATCTTCAAACCGATGAGACTTTGGCTCCTTCCATCAATCCTCGCATGGGGACTAGTTATCACCGGTTATGCGGCTCCAAAAAACTGGCCGCAGTGGCGCGGGCCAAACGGCGATGGAATCACCCAAAACGAATCAGTTCCCACAAACTGGGGTGAATCCAAAAACCTCAAGTGGAAGCTAAAACTACCCGGCCCCGGTGCATCCAGTCCAATCATTTGGGGTAATCAACTATTTCTCACGTGCTACTCCGGTTACGGTGTGAGTAAAGCCAATGGTGACCTGCGCAGCCTTATGCGCCACGTGGTTTGTGTGGATACAAAAACCGGTAAGATTCAGTGGCAAAAGGATATTAAAGCGCAGGGCAATGAGGATCAATATGGCGGAATGGGAGTACCTGAACACGGTTACTCCACCGCCACACCCGCAACCGATGGGAAAGCAGTTTATGTCTATCTCGGCAAAACCGGCCTAATTGCCTTTGACCTTAATGGCCGCGAAATTTGGCGCGCAGCCACCGGAATTGACTCCAGCCGCAAACGCTGGGGAGCCTCAGCGAGTCCCGTTTTATACGAAGGCAAAGTGTTTCTAAATGATCTACTACGAGGGCATCAAATACTCGCACTAAACAAGACAAACGGCAAGGTGGCGTGGAAATGGTCTCCCAGCGACATCGGGGGTTATCAGGACTCCTACGCCACACCAACCTTGGTTAGGTCAGGCGACCGTAACGATCTGGTTCTAGCAGTGTCCCGTGAGATTTGGGCATTTGATCCTGAGAAAGGCGGGATCAATTGGTATGCTTATACAGATGTAGGGGGTAGCAATGTTTCACCAAGCGTGATCGCCGACAATGGTGCACTTTATGCTTTCGGCGGCTATCCGCGCCAAAGCGGCGTGGCCCTCAAGATCGGCGGTAAAGGAGACATTTCCGAGTCTCACAAGCTCTGGACTGCCACACGTTCCCCCTACGTACCCTCCCCGTTGTATTATGAAAACCATCTATATTGGATGGATCGTAGCGGATACGCGGTATGCCTCAATGCCAAGACCGGCCAGGAAGTGTTTCGTGAAAGACTCACCAGCCGTAACCGAACACCAAAATTTTATGCCTCGCCGGTTTTTGTTAATGGAAAAGTTATTTCCATTAGCCGAAATGCCGGTGCATTTATTATTGAAGCCAAACCTAAATTCAAACAGTTGGCACAAAACGAATTTGCCGGTGACCGCAGTGTTTTCAACGCTAGTCCAGCTGTGGCCAATAATCGCTTGTATCTCCGTTCCGATACCCATCTCTATTGCATCGGCGAATAAAACGACCTAGTGCAGGGTTTACAGAGTGCTCTGGTTCGATCAGGATTTTCAGCACACCTGTTGCAGGTTGATTTCCATGAAAACGAATCGTCGCACTTTTCTCAAGACCACCACGGGCGCCGCAATTGCGTTGCCAAACATCATCTCCAGCCACGCCTGGGCCAACAAGCCGAGCAACACCATCGGGATCGGCTTTATCGGTGTCGGCAAACAAAGCGCCGGGCATCTGGGCTTTTTTCTCGGCCAACAAGATTGCCGCGTGGTGAGCCTAGCCGAAGTCGCCCAAGTGCGCCTCGATAATGGCCTCAAGCGTGTCGCCGATAAATACGGCGCCAACCACGCCTGCAAAGCCACCAAGGATTTCCGCGAAACCCTCGCTGACAAGCGCGTTGATGCCGTGGTGATCGGCACTCCGGATCATTGGCACGCGATCCCTTCAATCGTGGCCGCCGAGGCCAAGAAGGATGTGTACTGCGAGAAACCCCTCACCGTCACTATCCGCGCCGCGTTGGAGACCGTGAAAGCCGCCCGCAAACACGACATCGTCTATCAGGTCGGCAGCCAGCAACGCACGGAGTTTGGCGGCCACTTCCGCAAGGCCGTTGAATGCATCCGCAACGGCCGCGTGGGTAAAGTCAGCAAAATCAAGATCGGCGTTGGCGGCGCGGGCGTGCCCTGTGATTTGCCCGCCGAGAAAAAACCCGACGGCATCGACTGGGACATGTGGCTTGGCCCCGCACCCGAGCGCGCCTTTAACTCCGTGCTGTGCCCCACCGACGTTCATCGCCATTTCCCCCAATGGCGGCGCTACCGCGAATACGCCGGCGGCGGCCTCAGCGACATGGGCGCGCATCATTACGACATCGCCAAATGGGCTATGGACATTGATGAGACCGGCCCCGTCAAAATCATCCCTCCCAAGGAAGGCTCCAGCGGCCTGAAGATGATCTACGCCGATGGCCTAGAGATCATTCACGAAAGCACCAAGGACGCCTTCAACGACGTGGTCTTCTACGGCGACGAAGGAACGCTGTACGTCGATCGCCGCGGCATCACCGCCGATCCCAAGAGCGCGGCAGATTCCCCCTTCGGCGGCAAGGAC
>DPAW01000041.1 GCA_003517285.1 Verrucomicrobiales bacterium | reverse complement strand
CCAAGGGCGTACTATGGCATCAAACTGACGGTCATCACCGACCACCTGCATAGAGCGCGGCATTACCCAGATCTCTGGCTGCACCTCCTGCACTCCATCAATATTCTTTAGCTTTTGAATACTCTCATGAGGTATGTGACGAAACTCAAAAGCACCGGGAATCTCCTCCTTGTTTTCCTCGGTCACTTCCTGCGGAGGCTCACCCAGACCGCCAAACATTCCTTTAGCCATTTTCTCCGGTGCCCCACCCTTCTCGAGGCGCACCTTAATCATATTTTCATCCCAAACGGCACGAATCTGTTGATCAAGAAAGACCGATAACCCATTGGAGAGAGAAAAAATTAAAACAACAAGAAAAGAGCCAATGATTACTCCGGTCATCGTGAGTAACGCTCGCATCCTCTTTCGGAAAAGATTGAGGAACACGTCCGTTAACAAATCGCGAATCAATGATGTTCTGAGTAGATTCATTTAGCTGCAAATTGTTTTTTGTAGTTTGCCGCCACCTAAATGGAATTGAATTTCGGTCTGTTTCGCCAGTTCAGGATTGTGCGTCACCAATAACACTGTGATATCTCTATCCTTATTTAAATTCAGTAGAATCTCCGTAATGGCCATACCAGTTTTTTCATCCAAATTACCTGTCGGTTCATCAGCTAAAAGCAATTTAGGCCGATTGGCCAAGGCTCGAGCAATAGCCACCCGCTGACGCTCACCCCCCGACAACTGTTGAGGCCGATGTTCCCCGCGATGTCCCAAACCAACTAGTTCGATGAGTTCATTAGCTCGATCTCTACGTTCAGACCGGCTGACCTGCGCCAGCTTCAAGGGCACCTCGACATTTTCAATAGCCGTTAAGTGGCTCAGCAAAAAGAAATCTTGGAAAACAAATCCTACCGTACTTCGGCGGTAAGCCGCCAAATCAACCGGAGCCATACCGTTTAGTTTCTGATCATACACCGATACCGACCCAGAAGATGGAGTATCAAGCCCACCTAGAAGCGCCATTAAAGTTGATTTACCAGAACCACTAGGGCCAACCACGGCTGCCAAACTGCCGCGTTCAAGGGATACAGTCAGTCCATCCAGCGCGCGCACTTCTTCACCGCCCACCTGAAAAATGCGCGTCAATTCCTCTGCCTCAATAGCTGCCATGTGATCCAAATACGCCGATTATACGGAATCGGTTACCGCGCTTAATTCAAAAACACGAACTCTTTCACGTTCAACAGCGCGTGGCAGAAATCGGCCCAGGCTTTTTCGCCAGGCTGGGCTTCGCCGTGGGCCTTGGCTTGGGCGTTGAGGAAGGCGGAGGCCGTGGCCTGTTCCGCGTCACTGGGTTCGCGGCTGAACGCTAAGGCATAGGCGGCACGCACGCGGGCGCCATCGTCCGGACCAGCGGCGAGCATGCGTTTGCCCCAGAGCTTGGCCTGCTCCACCACGAACGGATCATTCATCATGATCAACGCCTGTGCAGGCACATTGGAGTCGGTCCGGCGACCAAAGGTAGAGAGCGGCTGCGGCATATCGAAGGCGAGCATCATAGGTGAAAGGAAATTACGACGCACTTCCTGGTACAACGTGCGGCGGCCCGCGCCATCGAGCGGCCCGGAACGCGGCCGGCCGCGGCCTTCCATGAAAGGCGTGAGATGCACCGCCACCGGCGGGCCATACATTACGCTGTCCAGCCGGCCACTGACCGCGAGGATCGCATCGCGAATCGCCTCGCCCTGCAGGCGGCGCACGCGCATGCGGTGCAGCAGTTTGTTGGTCGGATCCTTCGCTTCAGTGGCGGCGTCCGATGGGCGGCTGGTCATGCGGTAAGTTTTCGAAAGCATGATTGCGCGGATCACTTCCTTGGTGGACCAGCCTTTTTGCACAAGATAATTGGCGAGCCAATCGAGCAACTCGGGATGCGTGGGCGCCTCGCCGAGCACACCGAAGTTGTCCGTGCTGGGAACGATGCCGCGCCCAAGCAAGTGATGCCAAATGCGGTTAGAGTACACGCGCGCGGTCAACGGATTCGCCGGATCGGCAATGTGCGTAGCCAGCGCAAACCGGCCAGTCTGGTCCGCTCCAGCCGGCTTGGCGTTATCGAAGGCGGTCAGGAAACGGCGAGGTACTTCTTCGCCAAGGTTTTTGTGACTACCGCGAATGAACACCTTTTCGTTGAGGGCCGTGCCTTCGAGCATTACCGGCACAACCGTCGGGCGCGCCACGGCGTCGGCCAGCTTTTGGTAGGCGGCCCCGTGTGGCAGAGCCTCCACCGCTAGCGGCGTTTCCGCCGGGCGCTTGGACAATTCACCGGCAGGCGAACGACCTTCAGCAGAGATCCAAAGTTGTTGCACCGCCGCGTAGCCGTCCGGACCGGAGCCACGGCCGGCAGGGTCGCTGTTGGTCAGGTCGGCAATCTCGATGTACGCCTGATGCCCTTTCCACATGGACACGTTGAACACTTCCCAGTGCGGCTCCTCGTTGTTGAGGTTGCGCGTCAGGCCGCCGTAGATTGGGTTTTT
>DPAW01000326.1 GCA_003517285.1 Verrucomicrobiales bacterium | reverse complement strand
GATGCCGATGCCATTCAGGAATATGTGAATGCCTTTTTTGCCGGCGACTCGCAGCTGACCTTTGTGCGCAATGACATTTACGGTCGCCTGTCCCACACGGACTTCACCAAAGGCACGGCCTTGACTGAGCTCGCGCGGCAGTTGGATATACCACGGGAAGGCATTTTTGTAGCCGGCGATCATTGAGTGTTAATGCAAAAAATGGATTCTCTGAAACCCACTCTCACCACGCGGTTGAAAACCGTACCACTCGAGTACGGCGCCCTCCCACCCTACGATGCCCTCGCCGCGGCCGCCAAAAATCCCAACAGCTACCGCGGCCGCTGGGCCGCCCGCATGATCCAACTCAAAACCAACGGCAAACTGCCCAAAACCTATCCTTACCCCCTCCAATGCTGGCGAGTAGGCGATCTGCTTTGGCTCTCCATGGGCGGCGAAGTGGTCGTAGATTATTCGTTGCAGTTTAAAAAATCCTTTGGCCCGCGCACGTGGGTCACCAGCTATGCCAATGACGTGATGGCTTACATCCCCACTTTTCGCATCCTGCAGGAAGGCGGCTACGAAGGCCAAAGCTCCATGGCCGTATACGGTCTACCCGCCGATCGCTGGAAGGAAAACGTGGAAAAGTTGGTCACTCAAGCTGCCAATCAACTGGTGAAAGAAACCGGCAGCGAATGAGCGACTCCTCTGCCCCGCCAGTCCGCAACTGGAAACGCATTGGCCTGATTACCGCCGGCGCGCTGAGCCTGTGCGCTTTCGCCTTCTGGCTTTGGCTGCCGGCCAATGGTCTGCCGGCGGCCGGGAAATTTCTACGCTGGAAATTTGACGATGTCCAACACGTCACTCCAGCTGAAGCCGCCGCCTTGTTGGCCGACGACACCGCCACCGTCATCTGGGATATCCGTCGCCCGGACGAATTCGCCGTCAGCCAACTGCCCGACGCCCGGCATGTGCCGCCGGATACTGCTGATGCCGCCTTGAAGCAGTTGCTGCCCGATGCCAACCAAACCATCCTCGTCTACTGCGCGGTCGGCTATCGCAGCGCACAGATGGCCCGCCGCCTGCAGGCCCTTGGCCACACCAACGCCCTTAATCTCGAAGGCGCCATCTTCGCCTGGGCTGAAGCCGATCTACCACTCGAAGGCGGCGACACCGTTCATCCCTACAACGCCATGGGGCGTCGCATGTTGCAGGATGATCTGGAGGCAGAGTAGATTCAGATCAAAAAATCCACCACCACACGAGTGCCGGGCCAATGATCAAAGAGGGTAAATAATTCGCAAGAGGCACTTTTTGGATTTCCATGATCACTAGTACAATGGTCAACACCAGCATACCGCCAACGAGGTTAAAGATGGCGAGCATCATGGGTTCGTCGCGCATGAAAACGAGGTTGGAGGCCAGTAGCGTCACCGTGCCCTGATAGGCCAATAGCGGCACCGCGGAAAGCAGGACGCCCGCCCCAAAGCGTGGGGCGAAACACAGCGTGGCAATGCCGTCCATTACGGATTTCAAAATCAGAATGCTCGGCACATTTCCCAAACCATCCTCCACACAGCCTAGGATGGACATCGGCCCTACGGTAAAAAGCACCGTGCAGGTCACAAAACCGTCGCTGAATCGATTGTCCTCATGCTCGTCGTCTGAGTTCGCCAAGCGGCGCTTGGCTTCCTGCCCGAGTTGGTCGAGCCGTTCCTGCAGCTTGAGCTGCGTGCCAATCAGATTACCAAACGACACGGACAACAACGCAATCAGCCCAAGCAGGAGAAACATCCAGAAACTGGCCGACTCCTTCCAACCGCCATACAGCCCCTGCGCCATCATGTAGCTGCCTGCAACCACCGTGAGGCCGGCGAGATAACGCCGAATACGCCGTTGGGTTTCGTCAGGCAATTGCCGGCTTAGGTGCAGCCCTGCAAGACCGCCGATGAGGATGCAAATGACGTTGAAAAAAGTCCCGAGCGGCAACCACTCTATCTTAAAGAGCTGTTGCCAGTCAGTCATTCGCACAGGGACTCGGCCACCGCCTGTCCCAACGCTTCCGGCTCTCGCAAGGCGCCGGATTGCTCGGTGCGCTGCACGGTATCATTGAGAAACGATACGGCCTGCATGCGAATCGTCGTGCCCTCAATCACCGCGTGCGCGCCCACCGGCGATTGGCAACCCCCGCCCATGCCGCGTAGAAACGCCCGCTCGGCGGTCACAGCCGCGAAAGTGTTGAAATGATTGAGGCGCTCAGTGATCTTGGCAATGCGGCCGTCGTCCTCGCGAATTTCCAGACCGATCGCCGCCTGCCCAACGCACGGCAACATCAGGTCCGTATCCAGTACCACGGCACGAATGCCATCGGGCACGGCGTCGCCTTCCAGCGTGCCATCGGCGTTGATGGAGAAATGCAACCGGTTCAAGCCGGCCGCAGCCAAGATGGTCCCAGCCAATTCATCATTCTCCGCCAGCTTCTCCAAACGCGTGGGCACGTTGCCACGGATTTCATCCAGCTGGAGATCCGGCCGCGCGGCGGCCAACTGCGCCTGCCGCCGCGTGCTGCTGGTCGCCACCCGCGAGCCCTCGGCCAATTGCGAAATCAGTCCGTCATAGCCGTCATCGGTTTTGTAAATCAACACATCACGCACATCCTCGCGCTTGGTGGCAGCGCCCAGCGTCAGGCCCGCGGGCAGTTCGGTGGGCAAATCCTTCAGGCTATGCACGGCGATGTCGGCTTTCTGCCGCACGAGCGCCACTTCCAGTTCCTTGGTGAACAATCCCTTGGGTAACGACTGACCAGCCTGCGGCAATGACGCGGTTTGCAGTTTGTCTCCCGTGGTCTTGAAAATTTGAATCTCGAACGCCAACCGCGGAAAGGTCGCGCGGCATTGGTCGAAAATGAAGTTTGCCTGAGCCAATGCCAAAGCGCTGCCCCGGGTAGCAATGATGATTGGCGATTCGGGCATTAACTTTGGGCGGCCGACGCTTCGCCGGCTGATGAAAGCGGGGGGTTCTGGCGACGTGGCACCGGAGACACATTGAGTGACTCGATTAACTCGCGTGTCGTTGCGTCCACAATCGATTCACACTTAACGATCTCTTCGTGACGCAGGCGTAAGTAATTACCCGCAATGGCCTGCAGATCGTCTATGTTGTAGAGGTACACGTCCTCCATGAAATTAACCTCCGGCTCGATATCGCGGGGCACGGCGATATCCACCAACAACAGCGGTCGATGCTGACGAATACCCTGAAGGGGCTCAAGTTTCTTGCGGTCAATCACATAATGTGGCGCGCTGGTGCTACTGATGATGATATCAATCGCGGCGAACTCAGTTTCCCAATGATCGTAGTCAACCGCGCGTCCGCCCAGTTCGTCGGCCAAATCCTTGGCTCGATCGTACGAGCGGTTGGACACCATCACGCTGCGCGCGCCGCGACTGAGTAATGCTCGTGCCGTCTTCTCGCTGGTATCCCCCGCGCCGATCACCATCACCGTGCGGTCATTGAGTTCATCAAAAATCTTTCCGGCCAATTCCACCGCTACATTGGCAACGGAAACGCTGCCGCGTTGGATGTTGGTTTCCGTGCGGATTTGCTTGGCCACATTGAACGCCTTTTGAAAGGCCTTGTTCAACCGTCCGCTCGTAGCCTTCTGATCAAGCGCGAGCTGATAAGCCGCCTTGAGTTGGCCGAGGATTTCCGTCTCACCCAGCACCATCGAATCCAAGCCGCTGGCCACATTGAAGAGATGTCGCACGGCCGATTCGCCGGCGTGCTCGTAAAAGATCTCATCCGGATCCGCGTCCACCTCGCGGTCCTTCAGCAGAAACGCGCGCAGTTCGTTGAGCAATACTTGGGGCTCATCCTCCGTAGCTGCATAGATTTCCACGCGATTACATGTGGACAAAATCACAGCCTCCTTCGCCACCGTGCGTTCGCGCAGGGCTCCGAGCAGGACATGCAATTCCCCTTCCGGCAGAGCAAACCGTTCGCGCACAGTGACTGGCGCGGTACGATGGTTCAGGCCTAGACAAACAATCGGCATCACGAGACAGCGTTGGAGGTTTGATGAAGCGGCGACAACAGGTACACGCCCCAGAAGGTGAGCAGCACAAACAGAAAACTTCCCAACGCACACCAGGCAAACCGCCGGCCGCTATGAGCATGGCGTTTCTGGAGCACCAACAGCACCAGATAAAACGCCCACACGCCCATCACCCAAATCATCTCCGGATCGGCCTTGAACCATACTTGTTTCACCTGATGCAAATACGCGCTACTAGTAATCAACCCAGCGGTGAGCAGTCCGAATGCAATCCACACCAACCGCGTCATCGCCGTCTCGAGACGTTCCAGCGACGGCAGCTTGGAAAGGATCGCGCGAAACTTATGCATCTTGAGATCTTTCTCCTGCGTGAGATACATTACTGCACCGATAGCACTCAGGCCAAACCCGCCAAAGGACAACATTAACAGCGCCTTGTGCAGACTGCTGAGGGCACCGGAAAATTCATGCGCCCCATTCGCTAATTCCGGATCCAAATCCGGAAATAACGCAAAAACCCCTAGCACAAAGAGCAAAGGTGACGCAAATGCACCCACAAACCGGAACCGCTGCCAAATGCCGGCCACGAGATTTACGGCGACAATGGTCCACATGATAAAGGCCGTAGCTTCGTAGAGATTGTTGATCGGGCAAGTCTGCAGGTTAAACCCACGTTTGGCCATGGCCACCGTATGCAGCACGAGGCCACCAGCCAGTACGCCGTACACCACCCAATCATCGCGCTGAAACCCTTTCCGCCACAGAAACACGGAATACACCATTGCGATGCCGTACAATGTCACCGCGCAGCAAAAATAGGTTTTGTCCGTCCAGTTCAATGGAGCGGAGACCTTACCCATATTTTGGGTTTTTTCGCAATTCAAATGGAAACCTTGATAAATCACGCTTGAGTCCACGTCGATGGGGCCGCTTAACTCATCTTATGCGCCGAAGGTGGTTCACATATCTGCTCCTGGTGGGCAGCACCCTGCTGTTGACGGCGGCCGATGTCGCCTACCGCCCGGGCCAAACCGCTGTACCAGCGTTATCCAGAGAATTTCGTGGGGCGTGGATTGCCACCGTCAACAACATCGATTGGCCTTCAAAGCCCGGTTTACCCGTGGCCGAGCAGCAGAAAGAACTCGCTGACCTCATCGATTCCGCCGCTCAACTGAAGCTCAACTGCCTGATCTTTCAGGTGCGCCCCGCCTGCGACGCACTGTATCCCTCCACTCTAGAGCCTTGGAGCGAGTATCTTACCGGTAAAATGGGACAGGCGCCGCAGCCGCTCTGGGATCCTCTCGCCTACGCCATTCGTGAGGCACATCGGCGCGGCATGGAATTGCACGCATGGTTCAACCCTTACCGCGCCCGCTACAAATCCGCCAAAGGCCCCGCCGCTAACGGGCACATAAGCCGCACCCATCCGCAGCTCGTGCGCAGCTACGATGGCTACCAATGGCTGGACCCCGCCGAACCGGCCGCTGCCGCCCATTCGTTGAAGGTCATCCTTGATGTCACCCGTCGTTACGATGTGGATGGCATCCACATCGACGACTACTTCTACCCCTACCCCGCCGCCAACCGCGCGCCGTTTCCCGATGAAGCGAGCTGGAAAACATTTCAAGGAGACATGGACCGCAAAGAGTGGCGCCGGATGCACATCAACAATTTCATCAAACGCCTGCACACAGAGATTCACAAAATCAAACCGCACGTGAAATTCGGCATCAGCCCGTTCGGCATCTGGCGCCCCGGATACCCCAAGCAAATCAAAGGCCTTGACGCCTACGGCACCCTCTACGCCGACGCCCGCCTTTGGTTACGCGAAGGCTGGTTGGACTACTGCGCCCCGCAACTCTACTGGCGCATCGATCCCCCCGCTCAAAGTTATCCCGTGCTCCTCCAATGGTGGCACGAACAAAACCCCAAACGCCGCCACCTCTGGCCCGGCAACAACAGCGCCAAGGTGGAGCCCTGGCCGGCCACGGAAATACTCAACCAAATTGATCTCACACGAAAACATCCCGGCACCACCGGCAACATCCACTGGAACCTCAGTGCCCTAGTCGACAATCGCGGCAAACTCGGCACCCAGTTAATGGCCCAGAAATACCAACACCCCGCCCTGTTGCCCGCCTCCCCCTGGCTCGGCCGCATCGCCCCCAAGACGCCGGCCATAAATGCGTCTTGGGATAATCAAAAGAAAATGATCCATACCACTTGGCGCTCAGTGAACCGGGAAGGCGTGCGCTGGTGGCTTTTCCAGATCAAAGCCAACGGCCGCTGGATTTCGAAGCTAATGCCTGGCGCTCAAAAGATGGCACTGTTGCGGGTGACCGATCAATTCCCAGGAACGATCGCCGTTACCGCCATTAACGCCGCCGGTATCGCCAGTGCGCCGGCCACGCTGTTGAAGCGTTAGAACAACGGCAGCGGGTTGCCATCACAGATCGGCAGCGGACGGTTGTCGCGATCATGAATCATCGTGGTAGTGGGGTCGATACCCATCGCGTGGAAAATGGTGGCGTGCAAATCCGGCGGACCACAAGCCTGC
Source organism: Verrucomicrobiales bacterium (assembly GCA_003517285.1). Lineage (GTDB taxonomy): Bacteria > Verrucomicrobiota > Verrucomicrobiia > Limisphaerales > UBA1100 > UBA1100. Next base: position 14,961 of record DPAW01000326.1, on the reverse strand, counting down.
TCCGCCGGTTCGTAGCCGGTGGCGTTGGAGGCGCCATACACCTGTCCGCCCTGAATCCCGCCACCGGCAAACACCACGGAGTATGCCCCGGGAAAATGATCGCGCCCGGCGGCGCCGTTAATCTTAGGCGTGCGACCGAAATCGGTGAGCATCACGACCAACGTGTCGTCCAGACGTCCGCGCACGTGCAGATCCTCGACCAACGCCGAGGCGGCCTGATCAAAGGGCGGCAGCATGTCGTTTTTCAGTCGGTTAAAATTATTGGCGTGCGTGTCAAAGTGAGATCCTTTGGATCCATTCAAATCGCCGGCCGCACAATATACGGTAGCCACAGGCACCCCGGCCTCCGTGAGGCGGCGCGCGGTCAAAGTGCTTTGGCCGCAAATATGCATACCGTATTTCTCGCGCACAGCGCGCGGTTCTTTCTCTAGATCGAATGCTTCATGCACCGAGGGATTAAGCAACATATCCATCGCCTGCTCATGCGTGCGGCGCATCGGAGCGGTCTCCTGTGCCAAAGCCGGACGTTTGGTCTGACTGAAGCCATTAATCAACTCTCGCCGACCGTTCAATCGTTGGCGGTTTACGCCTTCCGGCAAATCCAGATTGATGCGGCCGGACGTAGGCGATTTGCCCTGATATATTTTCAGCCCTTCACTGGGCGGCCGAAACACAGCCGGATCCTTAGCCATGCCGAGGAAGCCCGCGTCCTGCCCATTGGCGACACCGCCATCGTAAAGAGTGTACGGCAGCGCCACGGCGCCGGGCAGATGATTTGCCGGCGCGCCTTTGGCGTCCCAGATCATCGAGCCGATGCTCGGCCAATCCGCACGAGTGGCAGTCCAATTGCCAGTCAGGTTTTGCGGTTGATGCCCGGTGAGATTCCAGTAAGCACCGGAACGATGACTCGGCGCATTGTGATGAGCGCTGCGCACGACGGCCCAGTGTTTCATGGTCCGCGCAAACCCGGGCAGATGTTCGCCAACCCGAATACCGGGCACGGTGGTGGGGATTTCGTTAAAAGTGCCGCGAATGTTCAAGGGCGCGTTGGGTTTCAGGTCAAACGTATCGAGATGGCTGATGCCGCCCCAACAAAAGAGCACGATGCAATTCTTGGCGCGGCCGAATCCGTGGGCGCCTTCGTTCGCCCCGGCCCGCAAAGCCAGCACCTGCGGTAGAGTCAGTCCGCCAAGTCCAAGTTTAAGAAAATCACGCCGCTGCATTGCTCCTCCTACTGTAAAGCACCTTGGAAGGGTTGTAAGCCGAATTTTGTCTACACCGCGCGCGGTGGAGAGGATCATTTATCTGTTGCGACCCTACCCGGAGCCGTGATCGTTTCCGATCGCGGGACGGACCGTCCCTGGCCCCCTATTTGGCCTTGCACCCGATGGGGTTTACCGTGCCGCCTTGCTTGCGCGTGGCGCGGTGGGCTCTTACCCCACCTTTTCACCCTTGCTCCGGCGAACCGGGGCGGTTTGTTTTCTGTGGCACTGTCCGTCGACGGTTCCTTTCGAAACCGCCGCCTGCATGTATCCCAGGCGGAACCGAGGTTACACAGCATCGCGTCCTGTGGTGTTCGGACTTTCCTCTCCCGTCATGAAACGAAAGCGATCCTCCACCCTTCCAAGGTGGGGTTAGTATTGAAGATTTCGGAGTGTTTTTGAAGGCTGAAATACAGGAAGTATTTCGGATTTGTCTTAATCCGATTCCATAACCATATCTCGCGTGTAATAGAGAATGCGGCCGCAGTGCGGGCAATAATTGATTTTGGATCCGGTCTTAATCTCTATCACATCAGATTCAGGTAGCTTCATATGGCAGCCTCCGCAAGCGCCATGCTCGATACCAACCACAATATTGGTCCCCTTGCGCGCTCGCAAGCGGTCGTATTGCTTGAGCACGCTCGCTTCCACTTTTCCCGCGGATTCCGCACGTTGAGCGGCCAATCCCTCCAGCTTGGCCTTCAGATTGGTTTCGCGCTCGTCAATCTCACCTAATGCCTTGGCCTTCGCGGCATTGGCATCATCCAGTTCCGTCTTGGCAGCTTGACTTACCTCAGCATGGACATCGATTTCCTCCAACACTTCAATCTCGGTGGTTTCCAAATGCGAAATAGTCTCCTTGCAGGTCTCCTGCTGCCGTCCCAGAGCTTTATATTGATCGTTGTCCTTGGTATCCATCTGCTGTCGAGCGTAGGTCCGAATCTTTTCCTGCTCGGCTTCGACCTCCACTTCCAACCCGTTTTTACGGGCCTCCAATTCCTTGGCTTTTTGCTGAGCTGCCTCATGAGCCGTTTCCGCATCAGCCGAACGGCTGTTCACCTCCACCCGTTCGTGCTCCAGACCGGCAATTTCCTGCTCAGCGTGAGCGATGGATCGATCCCTTTCCTGTAGGACCAGCAGTTTTTCAATATCCTCGTGCATGGGGTTCGGCCAACCTAGGCTTCCGGAAGGGTCAAGTCAACGCCGCGCCGTTGGGAATAAATTTTTGCTGGTTTTCAACGGCCCACACGGCAGGGTCTCCCTTCCCCGGCATGCAGGAGCAAATTGTCATCCTTGATTTTGGCTCGCAATACACGCAGGTGATTGCGCGCCGTATCCGCGAGTGTAAAGTGTACTCGACAATCCTTCCTTACGACACGCCCGCGGAAAAGATAGCCGCCATGGCACCCATGGGCATCATTCTCTCCGGCGGACCCAAGAGCGTTTACAGTCGTAAGGCGCCGCTACCAGACAAAGAGGTGTTCGACCTGGGCGTGCCAGTTCTGGGCATTTGCTTCGGCCTACAAGTGATGGCGAAATTTCTCGGAGGGAAAGTCGAGCGCGGTCTCAAACGCGAGTACGGTAAAGGTACGCTCACAGTAAAAGACGGCCGCTGCGCGCTCTTTGGCAAGCTACCCAAGAGCCTACAGGTATGGAATTCTCACGGAGATAAACTCACGGAACTACCCCAAGGGTTCAAGACCGTGGCGGTTACGGAAAATTCTCCGTATGCCGCAGTGGAAAACCGGAAGCGCAAATTCTTCGGACTGCAATTTCACCCCGAAGTGGTGCACACACCAAAGGGCAAAACCATTCTCGGCAATTTCGTCCACAAGATTTGTGGCTGCGGCCGCAAGTGGACCATGCGCAGCTACATTGATCAGGCCGTTGAGGACATCCGCGCGCAGGTCGGTAAGGAACACGTGATCCTCGGCCTCTCAGGCGGCGTGGATTCCAGCGTGGCCGCCGCGCTTATCCACAAAGCCATTGGCAAACAGCTCACCTGCATCTTCGTCAATAATGGTGTACTTCGAGCCAAGGAAGCGGATGTTGTTAAGCAGGTCTTCGGGCGGAATTTTAAAATCAAGCTCCACTACGAGGATTCCACTGACCTATTTCTCCGGAAACTTCGCAAAGTAACCGATCCCGAAACAAAGCGCAAAATCATCGGAAACACATTCATCGATGTTTTCCAAAAAGCGACGCGCAAGGTTGGTAAGGCCAAGTTTCTTGCTCAGGGTACGCTCTACCCGGATGTCATCGAGTCAGTGCCGATTGCCGGCAACCCAGCTGCTCTTATCAAAAGTCATCACAACGTGGGAGGGTTGCCGGAGAAAATGAAATTCGAATTGATCGAGCCGCTTCGCTGCCTGTTCAAGGATGAAGTGCGCGAACTGGGCAAGGAACTGGGATTGCCCAAGGAGATTGTCATGCGACAACCCTTCCCCGGCCCGGGCTTGGCTGTTCGAATTCTTGGCGAGGTCACACCTGAGCGCTGCGAAATATTGCGTAACGCAGACGCAATCGTGGTTGATGAGATGAAAACCAACAATCTTTACTACAAGATTTGGCAAAGCTTCGCAGTGTTGCTTCCTGTTCGCAGTGTTGGGGTGATGGGCGACGAACGCACCTACGAATACACCATCGCTGTGCGTGCGGTTGAATCAAAAGACGGTATGACGGCGGATTGGGTTAAGTTGCCCTACAAGGGGCTCGAAACGCTGTCGAACCGAATCATCAATGAAGTCGACGGGGTCAATCGGGTGTGTCTGGATATTTCCAGCAAACCGCCCGCAACGATTGAGTGGGAATAGCGACTAGTTGTCTAATTCCAACGACTCGTTCCGGGAAGAAAGCGTCTTGGTTGTGGATGAAAAAGGTTCGATCGACCAATCAATCTCCTTCAAGCCAAGTCGACTCACCTTCCACGTTTCTTCCTGAAGAATAAAATTAAGGTCGCAGGCGGCCCACTTATCGTTTGAAAAATAAAGGAAGGCATCCACCACGGCCTCCTGTCCGTCGTCCATAATTAACCCAACAAATGTGGCGGTAGACTTGGCAAATGCAGGTAGTTCCGATTCGACCATTGACTGATAAAACTCCGGTGACATCTCACTCCACACCTCCGTCATCATTCCGATTGCATGAGCGAAATCACCCATTCGCAACGCCTGCACAAAGATTTGCGTCTCGTCAGTGAGCTTTTGGTGCAACAGGAGTGTTTGCAGCGTGTCACGCATGGGTTGAAGCCGAGTCAGCGCATTCAAGTCATTGCCTTTCGATCAAAAACACGAATAGTATCGGCAAATTGCTGTTAAACTTTAGTTTAATCCTCAAGTCGCTCGATCGTACTGACCACTTTGCCCTTGGTCAGTCGAGTGGTCATCGATTGCCCGGTTTTGAGTTTCGAAACATCACGAATAATCTCACCCGTGACAGCATCGCTCGTGATCGAGTACCCCCTCGATAACACGTTGTCCGGAGACAGTAGCCTCAGTTTGTCGTGCTGTTTCTCAAACTCGGCTCGGCTTGCTGACACCCGATTGGCTGACTCGACTTTTAAACGTTCACACAACCAAGTGAGTCGGGATTGAAACTGAGCCAGGAGTTTGTCCGGTCGTGATAACTCCAAACTACGCTGGCACCGTTGCAGCCTGTATGCCCCGCCTTCCACTCCCCGCTTGGCCAAGCGCAACAATTGGACGGCCAACTCGTCCACTCGCTGGCAGGACTGAAGCAGTTTGCGTCTCGGATGCGCTTGGCCAAGTCGGTGGATGGTATATCCAAGATCGCGCTTGGCCAAGTTGATCCTCTCGTTGGCCAGGCGATTTAATTGATTGGAGGTGCGACGAATAAAATCTCGCGAAGCAAATACGCCCTCGGTAATCAACTCAGCCGCTGCACTGGGCGTGGCGGCACGGAAATCCGCCACGAGATCTGAAATCATAAAGTCGATTTCATGGCCCACTGCGGACACGATTGGCAGCTTTGATTCCGCAATCGTTCTCGCTAACACCTCTTCGTTGAACGCCCACAAATCCTCAAGACTTCCACCGCCACGGGTCAAAAGAATCAAATCCAGCCCATCCCAATTACGGTAACTCCAGTCGTTCAAACGCCGCACCGCTGCCACGATTTCATCTGCTGCGCCTTCCCCCTGTACACGGCAAGGAACCAGCACCAATTCTAGAGAAGGATTTCGTCGTTCAATTACATGCAGCACGTCCCTGAGCGCCGCCCCCGTAGGTGATGTCACAATACCCACTCGGGCCGGGTATGTAGGAAGCGCACGTTTGCGTTCAGCAGCAAAAAGGCCTTCTTCATTCAATTTGTCCTTTAACTGTTCAAACTTGGCCTGAAGTGCCCCCCTGCCCTGCAATTCGACCTTGCGTACAATAATTTGAAACTGGCCGCGCGCCTCGAAGACAGTGACTTCGCCGTGAACCAACACCATCGCCCCGTCTTTCAAATGCTTTCGACTCTCGCTCGATGTTCCTCGAAATAGCGCACAGCTAATTTGCCCCTTTTCATCCTTGATCGAAAAATAACAGTGCCCGGACGATTGAAGTCGCAACCCGGAGATCTCGCCTTCCACCCAAATGTTTCCCAGTTGGCTCTCCAGCAGATTTCTGGCGCGGCGATTGAGTTCGGTAACCGAGTAGACCTTGCGAGTTTCAATGGGCGCCTCCTTTTTCTGCTCAAACAGGTCGCCGAACTCCCATTGGCTTTGTTGCTCCCTGCTCATTCCTCAGTCTGGCTGTCGGGTAACATTTCGGAAACTCGTTCGATGTGTAACGCCTTGCCGCTCGACTCGTCGATCTCAACAACTGCCCCATTGAGCGTCACACGTTTGGAGGCCACGCCAAATCGTTGTGGTTGATGCGTCAGAAATCGTTGAATGATTGGTTCAATTTCCCGCCCGAGAATACTTTCCTGTGGTCCGGTGCAACCGGCATCACAAAGAAAGGCCGTGCCACCGGGAAAAATCTGCTCATCCGCCGTTTGCACGTGCGTGTGGGTGCCAATCACAGCACTCACCTTCCCATCCAGAAAACGCCCCATCGCAATTTTCTCTGAAGTGGTTTCGGCATGCATATCCACGAAAATGATCTTCGTTTGCTTTTGCAATTCTTCCACGGCCTCTTCAGCAGCAAAAAAAGGATTCTCGATCGGCTTCATGAAGGTTTGCCCCTGCAGATTCAGAACTCCCACAGGAGGAAGGTCAGCGATTTTTTGAACGCAATACCCCTGCCCCGGTATTCCTACCGGATAGTTATCCGGCCGAACGAAACGGGGTTCATTGTTCAACAGTGAAACGACTTCGCGCTGGTCCCATAAATGATCACCGCAGGTGATCACATCTACCCCGGCTTCGAAGATTTCGCTCGCTGTGGCTGGGGTGATTCCGGATCCGCCTGCTGAATTTTCGCCGTTCGCGACAACGAAATCCAAGTTATGGGATTCCCGAAGTCTGGGCAAAAAATACCGCACTGCCTTTCGCCCCGGCTTGCCGACGATATCTCCAATAAAGAGCAATTTCACCGGCGGAAGCCTACGCAAACACACCGCCACGGACGATGCTTAACTTGATGCAGGCAGTCAGGCCGATTAACACTTTCGGCATGCCGGTGAAGATCCTAGGCGCCTCAATCCACGAAATTCAGTTAAAGACTCGCATGCCGTTCAAGTACGGCATCGCAACCATGACAGAAGTGCCCATGGTTTTCGTACGCTTGGAAGTCGATGTGGGTGGATCCATCGCCACCGGCACCTCCTCCGATCTTTTGCCGCCAAAATGGTTTACAAAAGTTCCCGACGATCCGCTCGAAAAGGAAATCGCCGACATGCTCGGAGTGATTCGTCAGGCGCTTGGCCAAGCGCTTGGCCAAACCGGCAACAGTGCATTTGAATTATGGCATAGCATCTACAAGGCACAATCGTACTGGGCAGAGAAAAACCAAGTACCTGCATTGTTGGCCCACTTTGGCACTTCACTTGTTGAACGGGCATTAATCGAGGCAACCTGCAGGGGGAGCAGCCAAGCGCTTGGCCAAGCGCTGGTGAACGGCACACTCGGATTCGATCCAGGCAAAATCCATCCACAACTCTCGGGGCAAACGGTTTCGAGTTTATTGCCAAGCATTCCCTTGGCCAGTGTCCAAGCCAGGCATACGGTCGGACTTGGAGACCCACTAGAGGTCAGTCAAATTTCTGAAGAGGAAAGGATCGACGACACCCTCCCTCAGGCACTTGGCGAGTGCATTGAAACGTACGGGTTGCGGCATTTTAAAATCAAAATCAATGGTGACATTGACTGGGATCTGGGCCGATTGAGAAACGTGGCCAGTTGCATTGAAAAACATGCCGCCAGCAATTTTGCATTTAGTCTCGACGGCAATGAGCAGTTCCAATCGATTACCGCTTTCCGCCATCATTGGGAGAAACTCCGGGCTGAACCGGAGTTGAACTCATTCTTCGATCATCTTCTTTTTATCGAGCAACCGCTTCACCGTGATGTCGCGTTAAACGATTCACTGAAAACTCAATTCGATCAATGGGACAATCGTCCTGCTGTCATCATTGACGAATCCGACGCCACCCTCGAGAGCCTCCCTCAGGCGCTTGCCATCGGCTACGCCGGAACCAGCCACAAAAACTGCAAGGGAATCTTTAAGGGCATCGCGAACGCCTGTTTGCTGGAAAACTGCCGCCGCGATGGCATGGGCGTGGTGATGAGCGGTGAGGATCTTTGCAATGTTGGCCCGATCGCGGTGATTCAGGACTTGGCTGTCTGTGCACTTCTCGGGATCGAAAGCGTGGAGCGCAACGGGCATCATTACATGGCCGGCCTGTCACAATTCCCCCGCCGTACTCAGGAGCAAATTCTCGAGTCACATGAAGGACTGTATCATCCAAGCGAACGCGGCTGGCCGACACTCGCCATTCATCAAGGTGAAATAGACCTTCGTTCAATCAACGGTCAGCCGTTCGGAACTGGATTTGAACTCGACCTTGGTGTCTTCAAAGAAATCCCCTTAACTGAAGGATGAAAAAAACAGCTCCGGCAGCGCAGCTAGACCAGAAATATCTCTGGCATCCATTCACGCAGATGCGGGATTGGCTGAAAGCGAAGCCGATCGTACTTGAGCGCGGCCGAGGCTCACATCTGTGGGATCTTGAGGGGCGGAAATACATCGATGCCAATTCATCAATTTGGACAAATCTTCACGGACATAACCACCCGAAAATTAATCGCGCCATTCGCGCCCAGCTCGACAAAGTGTCCCACGTTTCCGCGCTTGGTTTTGCCAACGCACCTGCGGCTATACTTGGCGAACGACTGATCAGCTTGTCCAAGCCGCAAAGCCGATTTCCAAAATCCGAGCCACGCTTGGCCAAGGTTTTCTACTCGGATGACGGCTCCACTTCGACGGAAGTTGCGATCAAGCTGGCTTACGAATTTGCCCGCCGCACAGGTCGAACGAGCAAGCCACGCTTCCTTTCGCTGGATGGAGCTTATCATGGAGACACCATTGGCGCAGTCAGCGCCGGGCACATTGATCTGTTTCATAAGGCCTATTCCGGGATGCTGTTTAAGACCGACAAGGTTGCATCGCCTTACTGTTATCGTTGCCCATTCAACAAAGCCAAACCGGAACGTGCCGACGCCCGGTATTATCGCAAGTGTAACATGGAATGCGTCGACAAGGTGAGTGAACAATTTGAAAAACGGAACAAGCGGGGAGGAAATTACGCGGCGTTCATTGTGGAACCGGGGGTGCAGGGGCCGGCCGGCATGATTGCCCAACCAAAAGGGTGGTTGGGAAAAGTTGCGTCCATCGCTCGCGAACACGGCTCCCAAATCATTGCTGACGAAGTTATGACCGGACTCGGCGGGGCATCCTCAACTTACTTTGCCAGTCACGCCGAGAAGGTTCAACCGGACTATCTCTGTATCGCCAAGGGATTAACTGGAGGTTACTTGCCCATGGCGGCAACACTGACTACGAAGGAGGTTTTCAGCGCGTTCCTCGGTGAATATGAAGAGTTCAAAACGTTCTTCCACGGGCACAGTTTCACAGGAAACCCATTGGGGGCCGCGGCCAGTATTGCCAGTATTGACCTGCTTGAGTCCGCAAAAACAAAAAAGCAGCGCTCCCAACTTGCGAAGTACATGAAGGAGTTTTCGGCGCCGCTTTGGAAACTCGATTCGGTCGGGGATATTCGACAGTCCGAAGGCGTTCTCGCAGTCGAATTAGTTGCAGATTGGAAGACGCGAAAACCCTTTGAGCTGTCAAAACAAGTCGGCATTCGAGTTTGCAACAATATGGCCAACCGAGGCGTGCTAACCCGCCCCATCGGCAACGTCATCGTCGTCATGCCTCCGTACTGCACGACTCAATCTCAGGTCAAAAAAATCTTTACCGTCCTTCACGACTCAATCAAGGAATCCACATGAACTGGGACGCCCCTCAAACCATCTACGCCTCGGTAATCCTTGGATTGATTGCCCTGCGCTACCTGTTCGAGTTTTGGCTCGACTGGCTGAACTCCCGACATGTCAATCAGCATGCTAACGAAATTCCTGAGCCGTTTCGTGAAATAATGGATGATGAGACTTATCAAAAATCCATCCGCTACACTTTGGCCAAAGCCCGTTTCGGTACCATCTCAGATACCTACTCCACTACACTCATTGTACTGCTTCTTTTTTCAGGGACGATGGCCGGTGTGTTTAACCTGCTTATTTCAAGTTTGGGTGATTCACAATTCGCCCAAGCCACAACCCTTTGGGCGATTCTGTGGATGTTTGCCCTGCTGTCGCTACCTTTCTCGTGGTATTCCCAATTCCGGTTGGAAGAACGATTTGGCTTTAACAGTTCAACACAAAAAACTTGGTGGGGAGATCAGGCCAAAGGGCTGTTGCTCAGCTTCATCATTGGTGTCCCTCTTCTTTGGTTTATTCTTTGGTTAAGTGAAAACGGAGGTTTATATTGGTGGGTCTGGGTCTGGGGTGTCATTGTGGCGTTTCAATTACTCATGAGCGTTCTGGCGCCGATCTTCATCCTGCCATTATTCAATAAATTCACCCCAATTGATGAAGGCGAACTGAAACAACGCTTGGAGGAACTCGCGAATCGAACCGGTTTCGTCAATGCAGGAATACAAGTCATGGATGGCAGCCGACGCTCAAAACATTCCAACGCGTTTTTTACCGGCTTGGGCAAAGGCCGAAAGATTGCCCTGTTCGATACCTTGATTGAACAACTTGACGATGATGAACTTGAGGCTGTTCTGGCACACGAGATTGGTCACTTTAAACTCAGACATGTTCCCAAGATGATTGCTCGGTCGTTTGCAATGACCCTTGCCGGGCTTTATCTGCTCAATTTGCTCGCCCAACAACCGGCCTTCGTTGAGACATTCGGCTTCACTCCTGAGGGATATGCTCCGGCTTTTTTGATATTCTCAATTCTAGCCGGAACAATCACATTCTGGCTGACACCACTTTCCAGTTTCTGGTCTAGAAAATACGAATATCAGGCAGATGAATTTGCTGCCAAAGCCATTAAAGATCATCGCCCGATGGTCTCAGCACTAAGAAAATTGAATAAGGAGAATCTCTCCAACCTCACCCCCCATCCTCTTTACAGCAACTTTCACTACGATCACCCGACCCTGCTCGAACGCGAATCTGCCTTGAACGATGTCGTAGTGACAGGCAATTGATCGATATTCAGCTTTTGCCGCTTGGCCAAGCGCGGTATCTTTTCCCGCCATGCCGATGAATGCCGGCTTTCAAATATGCAGCGATCTCCAATTTTCAAATTCCTGTTATTAGCTGTAGCGCTTGGCCAAGCGCTGCAATCTTCCGCTGCTGAACCGTTCATCAGCGAGGTCGTTGCAGCCAACGACAGTACGTTGCGTGATGACTTTGGTGATTCACCCGATTGGATCGAGATTCACAATCCGAGCGACTCACCGCTCAACCTCCTTGGATGGGGTTTAACCGATGACCCAACAGATTCTCACAAGTGGACGTTTCCCGCAGTGAGCATCCCAAAAAATGAATATCTGATCGTGCACGCATCCGGGAATAATATCGCCGTAGCGAATAAGCCGTTGCACGCCAGTTTCCGTTTGTCGCGCACAGGCGAGTTTCTGGGCCTCGCCAAGCCTGACGGTACTTTTGCAGATAAATACGAACCAAATTTTCCGGCCGGCGATGATGACTGGGCCTACGGTGTGCCAATGATGGGTGACTTGGAAGAAATCATCCCGCCTCATTCGACCTTTCGCTATCTGTTGCCGAGCAATAGCCACTCCAAACTCGACTGGGAGAGTCCTGATTTTAAGGTGACCGGTTCATGGAAAAACTCCCGATCCGGGTTTGGGTTCGACAAAAGTGGCAGCACTTTCGGCGACTTGATCAAAACCAAGATTTCCACATCCAAACGATGCATTTGGCTGAGAAAGACGTTTCGCGTAAAGGATCTCAATTCGATTAGCGCGCTGGTTTTGCGAATCCGATATGATGACGGATTCATTGCCTCAATCAATGGCTCCAAGGTAGCCGAGTCGAATGCCCCGAATAAACCCCGTTACAACGCTTACGCCTCCGGGCGAAATAGTAACCCCAATTACGTGGACTTTGACCTGAGTGATCATATTGATTTGCTCAAAAGCGATGATTTAAACGTGCTCACAATCCAGGCTTACGACAGCCGTGCCGATCGCAGTAAATTCTTCATCATGCCAACGCTGCTGAGCGGCAAGAGCACCGGTTTCGACAAAAACGAACGATCCTTCCTTAGCTTCGCAACGCCGGGAAAACCAAACGCTGGGGCCATTCCTCCCCGCCCCGGCTTGCCGACATTCTCCAAGGAGAGCAGTAGTTTCACTTCCAGCGTCTCCATCTCCCTCGAACCCGGCAAGGAGGGAGAGATAATTCGTTACACAACGGATCAATCCATCCCTACCCAGTCATCGAAAAAGTACACCAGTAAAATACGCATCAATAAAACCACAATGCTTACGGCGCGTTGTTTTGACAAGGACGGCAACGCGGGCGTTCCGGTGTCGCACACCTATCTACAGCTTGTGTCAAATGCTCGAAAATTTTCATCAAATCTCCCGGTGGTCGTGATTGAGAATTTCCGTGGTGGCGGCATCCCTCCCGATCCATACAAAAAGGCGTACATGGCGATCTACGAACCGGGTGAAGATGGACGCACCCGATTGACCGATGGCCCAACTCTCGACACCCGCGTAGGGATAAAAATCCGGGGATCCTCGTCGTTAAATCGCGCAAAAAAAGCGTTTACCGTGGAGGCACGTGACGCGTTTGGCGAAGACAAGGACATCTTCCCGTTGGGGCTTCCCGAAGATTCTGACTGGATACTTTATGCCCCCTACAATTTCGACCGCGCGTTGATTCGCAACGCTCTTGTCTACGAGTTGAGCAATCAAATCGGTCGATACGCGGTTCGCACACGCTTTTGCGAGGTGTTTGTGAATACCAACGGCGGATCACTGAGTTACGGTGATTACGTTGGTGTGTACGTATTCATGGAGAAAATCACCCGCGGCAAGGATCGCGTGAACGTGACTCGTATCAGTCCGGAAGACAACGCCCACCCTGAAGTCACTGGCGGTTACATGTTCAAGATCGACCGACCCGACCCCGGGGACTCGGGATTCAGCGCTGGAGGGCAAAGTGTGAAATGGGTTGAACCCAAGGAGGACGAAGTCACCTCAAAGCAAAGCTCATACGTTCGCACATATTTTAATAACGTCTACAAAAACCTGAGTTCGTCCACCAAGTACGACGACTACATCGATCCCCTCTCGTGGGTGGATCATCACATGTTAAACGAATTCACCAAGAACCCGGATGGCCTCAGGTTGAGTACTTATTTTTTCAAGGACCGGAACAAGCGTCTGGAATATGGCCCCGTCTGGGATTTTGACCGAACTATGGGCTGCGACGACGACGGCCGAGCCTTCAATCCAGTCGGCTGGTCCGGTAGCTACCGTTATGGCTGGTGGGGTCGAGTGATGAGCAATAAGGCGTTCAAGGAACTATACGCACAGCGCTGGGCCGAAGTGCGAGCCAAGGCGATGGCTGAACGGAATATCTTTGCCGTCATAGACGAATGGGAGGCACTACTAAAGGAAGCGGCAGAAAGAAATTTCACCAAATGGCGGTTGGTGAATAACCGCACCGGTTTTCAAACAGAGATCAACCAGTTGAAAAATTGGATCTCCCGCCGCTTGGCCTGGATGGACACTCAGTTTGATGCCATCCCAGCCCCGATACTCAGCATGACCGAGGGAGCGGCCGTTCCCGGGTTCAACCTGGGAGTTCGAGCACAGTCCGATGAAGTTTATTTTACTCTGGATGGCACCGACCCGAGACTGCCCAACGGTAAATTGAATCCCTTGGCCAAGCGGCTTGGCCAAGCGGATGCCGAGATCGTTATCCCGAAAGACAGCGAGTGGCGGTATCTCGATACGGGGCAGGCACAGGACAAAACCAACTGGAAAGAAGTCGACTTCGACGACAGCGCTTGGCCAAGCGGCAAGGCTGAACTGGGATACGGGGACGGAGACGAAGCGACGGCCGTGGAGCGAGGCCCTTCGCCGAGCACGAAATATCGGAACACGATCTATTTTCGAAAGTCGTTTGATTTTCGACCAGGAACAGAAGCCAAGTCGCTTTTCATCAAACTGCTGCGCGATGATGGAGCGGTCGTTTATTTGAATGGAGAGGAAATAATCCGAAGCAATATGCCCAGCGGGACCATTCGATATCGCACCTACTCGACCAAGCGCAACCCCAGTAAAGAGAGCCGCATCTTCTTCCCCTACTTCGTCGATTTGCCTGCATTTCGTAACGGCAAGAACGTTCTCGCCGTCGAGGTGCATCGAGGTTCCCGTTCAGACAAGGACGTTAGCTTCAACCTCGAGGCGATGTTACTCTACGCAGCTGGCATTCCCATCCCGGTCGAAAAATCATCCACCATAACCGTCCGAGCCAAGAGCGGAACCAAGTGGAGCTCCCCGGCGATTGCCTCTGTCACAATCTCTGATACAGCGGCGCTGCAAATCACCGAATTGATGTACAACCCGGCCGAAGGCAAGGCGATGGAGTATGTTGAGATCAAAAACACCAGTGGGTCGCCGGTCCCGCTGTCCGGGGTCAGCCTGACTGGCGTTAACTTCACATTCTCGGACGGAATTCTCGCCCCGTGGCGATCAGGCGTGATTATATCCAATGACGATCCGATTGCCTTTTCGCAGAAGCATCCCAATGCGAATATTCTTGGCACCTTTGGCGGGGCTCTCTCCAACGGCGGAGAGGAAGTCACTCTATTGGATCCCGATGGGCAGCGCATCTCGTCAGTTCGCTACAGCAGTGATGCCCCTTGGCCGGAGGAAGCCGATGGCCATGGTTCGTCGCTCGAACGTGTTTCACTGTTTAATCCTGCGCAGGATCCGAGCAATTGGAGAGCGAGCCTCGTACCCGGCGGCACCCCGGGTGACGTCTTACTGACAGAAATCGCTAGAACCGGCGACGGCCGAATTTCAGTCAAATTCCTCGCTCTTCCCGGTAATAGTTATTCCCTTCATGCCACCGATGACCTTGGTAATCGCCATTGGGAAAAACTGGAGAACAACGCATTTGTCACCGAGCAAA
>DPAW01000140.1:1540-4266 GCA_003517285.1 Verrucomicrobiales bacterium | reverse complement strand
TACTTCGCGCCGGGCGTCGGATAATCGCCAGCAGGAAGTGGCAGAGATTTCAAGCGGCATCAAGGGTCTAGCCAAAGAGTTGGGTGTGCCGGTGATTGTCCTCTGCCAGTTGAACCGCGAAATGGAAAAGGACAAGAACCGCAAACCGCGGCTTTCCGACCTCCGCGAATCCGGCTCCATTGAGCAGGACGCCGATTTGGTGGGCTTGCTTTATAAGGCGTACTCCGAGGATGGGGAGGGAGGTCCGCCGGATGAAAGTGAGGGAGTGCCAGTGAACCTGCTTCTGGCCAAGCAGCGCAACGGCCCCACGGGAGATGTGCCATTGGTCTTCCTCAAACATTACACGCGCTTCGAAAGCGCCAGTCGGGTTGATCCTGGAGATGTGCCGAATGATTAGAGAGAAACTGGTTTGTTGGATTTGTCTGCTCGCCATGATGGCGGGCACGTCATTGTTCGCCCAGCGCAATATCACGGAGATAACCGTGGACGTTACGGGGCTCGGTAATGTGACCGAGCGTTATGTGCAAACTAACATACGTCTCAAGCCTGGTGATGTGTATTTGGAAGGCCGCACCAATGAGGACGTGGTGGCACTAATGAAAACTGGTCGTTTCGAGGATGTGCAGGTGGCTACGGAATTGGTGGGCGAGGATGGAATCAAACTTACTTTTAAGGTTCGGGCTTTTCCTTTGGTGACGGATGTGAAGCTCTTTCTGCTGCGGCGCCAACTGGGGCCGGAGGAGCCGATTGGAAATCCGGCCTTGGCGGATCTGATGGATGCGGAATATCTCGCCATCAAAGAAAGCAAACTCCTGAAAAAGCTCCAAATGACCAAGGGCCAGCAATTCAATTCTGCCCGGATGCACACTGATGAGAAATTGCTTGAGGAAGAATACCGCAAGAAAGGCTATTACCCTATCAAGGTAAAGGGCCAGCGGGTGGGCGGCTCGGTGCGATATATTATCAGTGAAGGTGAGAAGTTCCGCGTGGAAAGGGGAGAATTGAAGTTCGAATCAACGAATAACACGGAGTTGAGCTTTAGCTACAAACAGCTTCGTAAGAACGTCAAGATTCGGCAGCGTCGCACTTGGTACAATCCGGTTTCCTGGATCGTGGATGATGGCCGTTTGTTGCCGAAAGAATATGAGGAGGATATTGAGAAGTTGGAAAAATTTTACCGGGATCAAGGTTATTTGGACATCAAGGTCGCCATTGGCCATGGCGCGGACAAGGTGCTTACGTCGCCGGAATATGAGACGCTGCGAACCAAGCTGTTTCAGGCTCGGGCAAATCATGCGCAGACCGTGGAGGATTTGGATGATGCCGAGCGACGGCTGGAAAACGCCGGAGCGGACGATGACGAGCGCGAGCTGGATCGCTTGGTAGATGTTGCTGAAGACAGGTTGGACGATGCGGAAGATGTCTTGGACGATGCGGAGGATGAGTTTGAAGATTATCTGGATGAAGCGGATCGGGTTGCGTTTGTTTTCACCGTTGATGAAGGCCCACAGTATTTGGTGGGCAATGTAACCATTCAGCATGGCCGCCTGGTGGATGGGGAATTTCAGCCGGTGGACCCTGCCTTGTTTCCCGATTTCAAACCGGTCATCAGTGCCGATGTGTTGGGGAGTATGTTGGTTTTGCGGCCCGGGGAGGTCTTTCGTCCGTCCGCCTTGCGAGTGGATGAGCGCGAAGATTCTGACTTGGAAATCATTGAGGATGCCTATGGGCATCGTGCCTACATCGATGCGAGTGCTACGGTTAAGCAATCTCCCAACCTGACCAATAACACCATTGATTTGATTTTTCAGGTGGTTGAGGGAGATCATTTCTTTGAAGAAGACGGAGTTCAAAAATGGGAACGTGATCAAGTAATTGTGGGCTTGGTGAAGATTGAGGGGAACGAGAAGACTAAGGACTTTGTGATTCGCCGTGAGCTGGCGATTTCTCCCGGCGAACCATTCGATCGCGGTAAAATGGAAAATAGTCGCAGCCGGATTGAGGGGCTTCGTTTATTTGAAAGTGTGCGTGCTACACCGGAATACAGCGACCGGGAACGCGGCTCTACCGTGGAAAATTTGGTGGTCTCCGTGAAGGAAAGTAATACAGGCCGGTTCCAGATTGGTGGCGGATTCAGCACAGACTACGGCGCCTTTGCCTCTGTGATTGTGGCGCAGGAAAACTTTGACATCATGCGCTGGCGACGGCCGTATTTCTGGCAGGGCGGTGGACAGAAGATTCGTTTGCGGACTACCGCTGGCGGTCGCTTTAACAACTACGAACTCGATTTCGAGGAACCATGGCTGATGGGTAAAAAGCTGCGCTTTACCACGAATCTCTACAACCGGGAGTTGGAATATTACCATGATAAATTCGATGTTGAAGAAACCGGAATGCGACTGGGCCTGGAGCGGGCGATGTTTGGTAATGATTACTTTCGTGGTCGTGTGAATTACACCGTTGAGAGCCTCGGGATGGTGGATATGAAAAGCACAGCCTCTCAGGAGTTATTGGATGAAAAGGGGCATGATTTGATTTCCAAGATAGGCGTGGGTCTGACATTGGATACTCGCGGTGGTGGGATCATTCCCACCAAGGGGCAACGTTCCTCCCTCGATGTGGATTTCGCCCCGGATGTACTTGGTAGTGAAAAGGAATTTTACGGAGTCCATCTCAAGAGTGCATGGTACTTTAAGGGATTAGGCGAAGGGCATACCATTGAATTG
>DPAW01000140.1:0-1161 GCA_003517285.1 Verrucomicrobiales bacterium | reverse complement strand
TATCGCCATGCGTTAGGTGGTTCACGAAATCTCCGAGGTTACGATTTTCGAGAGGTGGGGCCGCGTGGAACGGCTGGTGATTATATCGGAGGTAACACCATGATGCACGCGACCGTGGAATACAGTGTGCCCACGCCATTTGATATGGCTCGTATAGCGACCTTTTACGATATTGGTGTTGTGAACAAGGATGCCTACGACTTTAGTTTCAACGGTTACAATGATGACGTGGGTATTGGGGTCCGGTTGGAAATCCCTTTCCTGGGTCCAATTAGATTGGATTACGCCATCCCGCTGACGACAGACGCCTATAACGATGGGGGTGGTCAATTCCAAGTGAATATGGGCTACACCACAAGCTTCTAGGAGAACGATTATGAAACGTGTATTGATGATGCTGTTTTTGGCCGGAGGCCTGAACCTTGGTTATACCTTGAATGCGGCTACGGCCATCGGGGTGATCAGCTTGGAGAAAGTATACAACGGTTATTGGAAAACCGATGTTGAAAACAAAAAGCTGAAAACCAAACAGGAAGAGGCACTCGAACGAATCAAGAAGTTGGAGGAATCGTTGCGCAAGGAAGGCACTGTGCTGGGGAACATGATCAAGGCCATGCAGGATCCCCGGTTGGCAGCGGCCGAGCGGTCCAAGCGCCAGCAACAAGTGCAAACCAAGCAAAAGGAACTGCAGCAAATGCAGGATGCCATTCGCGGGTTTCGTGAGCGTACTCAAAAGGATCTCGAGCTGGATATGCGCAAGGCGCGCGAGCAAATCATGGAGGAGATTCAGCAAATCGTTTCAGCCGAGGCCAAAAAGCGAAAGCTAAACCTCGTGCTTGATCATGCGGCCCGCTCAGCGGCTATTGCGCCGATTGTGATTTTCACTGATGGCGAAAATGATTTGACGGAACAAGTCCTGCGCCAGCTCAACCTGAGCGACCCAAAGAAAGGCAGTGGGGGCGACAAGGACAAATAGCCCTAGCCCTAATCATCCGACTCACTTAACCGCTTCTGTTCCTGATCGTGGAGCATGGAGTGGGCTTCTTGAAGGATTCCCGGAATCTGTTCGGCAAACGGGCTGTTGCTGAGCACGGCCTTGGCCGCCTCTATATCCAGCTTGGCAACATGTTCGCCGGGGAACCAGTGGTCGGCTTGGCCGAG
>DPAW01000208.1:7755-8139 GCA_003517285.1 Verrucomicrobiales bacterium | reverse complement strand
GCCGACGGCACGGTGCATGATTTCTGGGGCGAAAACACCAAAAGCGGCAAACAGACTACCACCCACATTGAGGCCGGTAAGGATGGCTGGATTTACACCAATACCAAGTGGGTAAGCAAGGCGGGCAAGACGATCGCCACGGATTTCCGCAAGATCGGTTTTGCCACCAACAAAGCTGGCCGGTTCATTGATTACGCCATCACCATTAAAGCTTCCGAAGGTGATATTGTGCTGCAGGATGACAAGGACGCCGGCATGGGATTTCGCGTGCCGGATACCATGTGTGTTTCGCCGCATAGCACGGCCAAGGTGGAGGCCGAGGGTTACATGCTCAACAGCGAAGGCCACACCGGCGGCGATTGCTGGGGCAAACGCGCCAAGTGG
>DPAW01000208.1:4178-7373 GCA_003517285.1 Verrucomicrobiales bacterium | reverse complement strand
AAACCCGCGCCACCCCACCAACTGGCATGCCCGATCCTACGGCCTGTGCAGCGCGAATATTTTTGGCAAACGCCACTTCGAACGGTTACCCGACAAGACCGCAGGCAATTACATTCTAAAGAAGGGCCAATCGCTCACCTTTCGCTACCGCCTCTACTGGCATGCAGGCAAGGGCGAGGCCGAGAAAATCGAGGCGCAATACCGCGAATGGGTTGCCGCCGCCCCAAAAAAACCTTAACCTCAAACCAGATTCATTATGAACAAACAAACACGTCGTAACTTTCTCAAAAACTCCCTATACGCCGGTACCACGGTGGCATGGACCGCCAAGAGCTGGGCCCAGGTGAAGGGTGCCAACGAAACACTGCGCTGCGCCACCATCGGCTTTCGCGGCCGCGGCAACAGCCACATTGGTTCCATCAAAGGCATGCAGCAGCGCGAACAAGGTGTGAAGCTCACCGCGCTGTGTGATGTCGACAAAAAGGTGCTCGAAGCCGGCGCAGCCAAACACAAAGTCGCTGGCTATCAGGACATCCGCGTGATGCTTGAGAAGGAGGAACTCGACGTGGTGACTGTGGCCACCCCGAACCACTGGCACAGCCTTGCCGCCATCTGGGCTGTCCAAGCCGGCAAGGATGTTTACGTGGAGAAGCCCGTGAGCCACAACGTATGGGAAGGACGCCAGCTGGTCAACGCCGCCCGGAAGTACAAGAAAATCGTCCAAACCGGCACACAAGCTCGCAGCTCCAAGTGCATTCAGGATGCCGTGCAATGGGTGCAGGCTGGTAACCTCGGTAAGATCAAGGTCTCCCGTGGTCTTTGCTACAAGCGCCGCGGCAGCATCGGTGATATCCCGGATACCAAGGATGTGCCGCGCGAGGTGGATTACGATCTCTGGCTCGGCCCAGCCCCCAAGAAACCCCTCACCCGCGAACGCCTGCATTACGACTGGCACTGGATGTGGGATTACGGCAATGGCGACCTTGGCAATCAGGGCATCCACCAAATGGACATCGCCCGTTGGTTCCTCGGCGACATGGAACTTTCCCCACGCGTCTGGAGCGTCGGCGGACGGCTCGGATACGAGGACGATGGCGAGACCGCCAACACGCAGGTCATTTACCACGACTACGAATCCGCCCCGCTCATCTTCGAGGTGCGCGGTCTAGGCGTGAAAAAGGGTTCCGGTTCCCGGCCCACCTACCGCGACGGTAGCGTGGCTGTGTTCGTGGAATGCGAAAAAGGCTGGGTCGCCGTGCGCAGCTACGGTGCCGTGCAGGCCTACGATAACGACAACAAGTTGATCAAGGAATTCAAAGGCGGCGGTGATCATTTCGGTAATTTCATCCAGGCCGTCCGCAGCCGGAATCCGAAGGATCTCAACGCCGAAATCCTCGAAGGCCACCTCTCCAGCGCCCTTTGCCACACCGGCAATATCAGCCATCGCGTCGGTAAAGACGCCAGCGTGGAGGATATCCGCGATGTGGTGAAAAAGGACGACAGCGCGCTGGAAGCCGTCGACCGCATGATCGATCACCTCGCCGTAGCAAACGAAGTGGACCTCAAAGCCACCCCGCTCACCCTCGGCCCGGCCCTCACCATGGACACCAAGGCCGAGACCTTCAACGGCCACGCAGCAGCCAACAAGCTGCTCACCCGCGAATATCGTAAACCGTACGTGGTGCCGGAAATCAAGCTCTAGAGCTCCGGGAAACAATCAAAACAAGAAGGGACGAGTTTTACCTCGTCCCTTTCTTTTTGTGTTGAATTAAAGCTGAACTACAAACGCCCTTCATCGGCATCGATGAAATCCACAAAACACTGGATATCATCCCGATCACCCATTCCAGCATCCGCCTTGCGCATTGCTAGGCGCTCGCGTAATTCCGTGTTTGTTTCATCTGCGCCATAATTCAGCACAGCGTCGTTGAAAAGTTCCTTGGTGGATTCATCGGCCTCGACGTTTTCGCGGACCCAATCACACACCTGGCCGTCGGTGGCGGTCGCCTTCACCACGGCCACAAATTCATCCGCCTCCAACCCGGCCTTCTCCAACCATTTGGCATCAAACCCTTTATGGAGGTAGTTGGGTTGATAATCCTCATGGAGTTGGCCGGCCTCTGAAAGCCGGATTTTATCAATGAAACGGGGTAAATAAGCCCAGCCGGCCATTCTCTCCCGCGGGCTGCGGGGATACACGGTTGCAGTCACGTGAGAATCATTTGCCTACGGCTATGGCCTGTCAACCCTATGGTGAAATGACTAATGTATTTCGTTATTGACAGGGTTTGCTCACCTAGGATGATTTGCCCGTTGACCCCAACTGTCACAACCCAAGCACAGGTATCCTATGTCTGAATCAGAAACCCCTGAAATTAATCCCAAAGAATCTGCTCCACAGGTCGATCATGTCGAGGATCAACTCGCCTTGATCCAAGAGCTCGAACACAAACTAAGACTCCTCCGCTGGGGAATGTTCGTCGGCGTAATTGCCATAATGTCATTAGGTATACTTAAAATTAAGAAAACAACTGAAGAGTCTATTGAGCCTGCAGTTAAGATTTTCAAGGATGCAAATGCTACAATGGCAGAAGTACGACCACGCGTTGAAGATGCTTTAATTGTTTATCAAGATCTTGAACCCAAAATTATGACAGCATATACAGTGCTTAATGATTTATACGAATCCCATGAAAACGGAGTAGAAAGTGAGTTCCGTAAAGATTTAGAAGTCGAGTATGAGAATCTCATTAAGCCAGCTGCAGAAGATTTGGCAAAAAAAATATTAGTCGACCTTCAAGCCGAAGCCATGGAGAAGTTTTCTGAAATCTCCACCGAATCTGATGCCATTATGGTAAGTGCCCGAGAAGAGCTGCACACCCTAACTAACAGTATCCCAGATATGGTTACCAAAGCGATTAACAATACCTTAGTTGAAACCATTAATACTCGTGAAGAGAAAATGCGCGAGATGTTTCCAAAACTCACCAAGGAAAAACAGCTAACCGTTGCCAGCCGATTCGCCAACCTATCGGACGAACAAGCCGAGAAGATATTTCTTTCATTGTTCCACAAACATGTAAGCGAACTGGGGAATATCAAAGATTCTCTCGATAAAATCGCTGTGAAAGAAACATCCGGTGCCCAAGCTGGCGGACTGACCGGCGATGTACAATCCAACCTGGCCCTTCTCTC
>DPAW01000208.1:0-3794 GCA_003517285.1 Verrucomicrobiales bacterium | reverse complement strand
TGAGAGCTCAGGCACCAACGAATAACCCCAAACTTTCCTGATATCATGAGCAAAGAAAATTCCAACAGCAACTCAGCTCTACAGTATGTCGATCAGACTGTATTGAGACTCCAGAAATCCGTCAAAACCACCGCAATAGTAACTGTCGCACTACTGCTGTTACAGATAATATATTTTACATATATTAATAATAGAATAGCAAGTGATTTACCAGCAGTTGTAAATCCTCATGTAGAAACTCATAAAGACAAGATTTATTGGGCCTTGGATATAGCAGGCAAAATGCCTGAACATAGCACCTACGAGCAACATGTACCCAAAGCCCATAAAATCCTTGATTCTTTTAGTGCTAACGAGATCGCGTCATTGGTAAAAAAAGAAATTAGAACTCAGGAAAACATGATCGCTCAATACTCCTCGGAGTTGCTTCAAGAAAACTTGGGGAACCTCCCCGAATGGGTTCAGACGCAAATCCCAAAGTACAGCGGCCGGTTACAGGAAAGAGTTGACCTCTGGATCAACCAGTTTTGTGTCGCTTCCAGCGATGAACTGGGGTCCACCTTTGATACCTTTCTCGAGAGTAATGGCGACCAGATCCGGGCCTTCTCCGAAGCCACCGATGATGAACTAGCCCTCGAGAAACTGGATGAAGAGTTGACCGCTCAAATCGCCGTGTTTATGAGCACAACCAGTCTGGAAAACTACGGCACACTGGAAGAGCAATCGAACCTTTTCCTTTCCCGTTTGAAGGCAGCCAACGAACTGCTCAAACCATTGGCCAACAAGAAGACTGAAGAACTCACCGAGGACCAACGCCAACTGCGCCGCGCCATCGGGATCTTCATGAACCGGGTTGATGAGGTAAATCTCAACAAATAAATTACCCCCACTCTTTCACGGCCCCGGCAACGGGGCCTTTTTTTGTGCCTTGGTCAAATCGCCGGCTTGGGTTAAACGTCCGGCGTGAGCAATGCTCCAGAAACCTTGGGTCTTATTGCCGGCAATCGTTCCCTGCCGCTGGTGCTGGCCCGTGAAGCGCGAGATGCCGGCGTGCAACGCCTGGTGGCCGCCGCTTTCGAAAAGGAAACCGATCCCCACCTCGAGGCGTTGGTGGATGAGATGGAATGGCTTCGCGTCGGCCAACTCGGAAAATTGGTGGAGATGTTCCAGAAGCACGGCGTCACCCAATGCGTCATGGTCGGCCAAATTGCGCCTAAGAATCTTTTTGATCTGCGGCCGGATTTGCGCGCGCTCAAGCTGTTGACTTCGCTAGAGGAAAAAAATGCCCACTCAATTTTTGGTGGTATCGCCGATGAATTGGCCAAAGACGGCATTACGCTGATCGAAGCCACGCCATGGCTACAGCCCGCCATGCCGCAGACCGGCTTTCGACTTGGACCTGAACCCGATGCCGCCCTGCAGGCTGATATCGAATATGGCCTGCGTATTGCCAAGGAGGTGAGCAAGCTGGATATCGGCCAATCGGTGATCGTCAAGGAAGGCACGGTGCTGGCCGTGGAGGGCTTTGAGGGTACGGACCGCTGCCTGCAGCGCGGCGGGGAATTGGCCGGGAAAAATGGCGGCGCGGTAGCGGTGAAGGTGGCCAAGGAGAACCACGATTTGCGCTTCGATATTCCTTGCCTCGGCGAAAGGACTCTGGAAACCTGCGTCTCCGCCGGCATTCGAGTGATTGCCTTTGAGGCCGGCCGAACATTGTTGCTGGATCGCGAGGCCGTGGAGGTGCTCGCCCAACGCCATCAGATCACGGTTACCGCTGTTTGACGCATCATGCTGAATTCATTTGAACTGCTCGGATACATTTCCGCCAAATTAAGTAACCGCATCCTGTCCGACTCGGCTGAAGACAACCGCGAAGTGTACGATGCCACCCTCGCCGGCGTGGCCAAGCTCCGCCGCATGCGACCACAGTTTCTGAAGAGCCAGCCCAAGCCTGCGCGCCACAAGCTGATGATCGAATCGCTGAAGCGCCCGGCTTTCGAGGAAGTAGCCTCTCAACTTTTGCGCGGTTGGTTGATCAAGCACCAACAAGAGATGCTCACGCAGTTTCTCGATGCCCTGAAAATCGAACACGAAGACGGCGTGGTGGAGGATCTGCCGGAGACCATCACCGATGATGCTCTGGAATCAGCGATCAGCGGTCTCTTGGCCCAGCACGAAAAGGAAATCGTGATCCTTTACCTTCACGCATTCCACAGCATGAACGACGCAGGCTGGAGCAATCTGGAGACAGCGCTGGACTCGGACGAGCGGATCCAATTCTTCTAAAGGCCCGTTTCGGCCATTTTTTTTCAAAAAATGGCTTTTATCCGCCCTCAGCATCAGTATTCTATCGCGCCTTCCAGTAGGGATTATTTGCAAATGGAACCTCAAGGCGATATCGCTCTCATTGGTCTGGCCGTTATGGGCCGGAATTTGATTCTAAATATGAACGACCACGGCTTCACCGTCGTGGCCTACAATCGTACCGCCGCCAAGGTGGACGAGTTTATGGCCGGCGAAGCGGCTGGCACAAATATCATCGGAGCCCGCTCCATTCCGGAGATGGTCACCAACCTCAAACGCCCGCGCCGCGTGATGATGCTCGTGAAGGCTGGTCAGCCCGTGGATGACTTTATCGATCAGCTCCTCCCCTATCTGGAGCCCGGTGACATCATTATTGATGGCGGCAACTCCCTTTACGAGGACAGCATTCGCCGAACGAAATATGTGGAATCGCGCGGCCTGCATTTCATTGGCACAGGCGTTTCCGGCGGGGAAGAAGGCGCCCGCACTGGCCCATCCATCATGCCCGGCGGCTCCGAAGCGGCTTGGCCTTATGTGAAAAATATTTTCCAAGCCATCTCCGCCAAGGTGGAAGATGGCGCTCCTTGCTGTGACTGGGTGGGAGCCAATGGCGCCGGCCATTATGTAAAAATGGTTCACAACGGCATTGAGTACGGCGATATGCAGTTAATCTGCGAAGCCTACAATCTCATGAAAAACGGCCTCAGCATGAGTGCCGATGAAATGCACGCCGTGTTCAAGGAATGGAATGAAGGCGACCTCGACTCCTACCTTATTGAAATCACCCGCGATATCCTCGGCTACAAAGATGAAAACGGCGGACCGCTCGTCGAAAAAATTCTAGATACAGCCGGCCAAAAAGGCACCGGCAAATGGACCGTGATCAATTCCGCCGAGCTTGGCATGCCCACCACCTTAATTGCCGAAGCCGTATTTGCCCGCTGCATTTCCGCACTCAAGGATGATCGCATCAAGGCCTCCACCAAACTGCGCGGGCCCAAGCCCGCCATCAGCCGTGACAAGGCGAAGTTCATCGAGGACATCCGTTGCGCCTTATACGCCTCCAAGATCGTCAGCTACGCCCAAGGGTTCATGCTTATGCGTGCGGCCGCCAAGGAGTACGGCTGGAAACTCAACTACGGCAACATTGCCCTCATGTGGCGCGGCGGCTGCATCATTCGCAGCGCTTTCCTCGGCAAGATTAAGGATGCCTACGATAAGCATCCGCGCCTGCAAAACCTGTTGCTCGACACCTTTTTCAAGCGCGCCATTCGCCAAAGCCAAAAGGGTTGGCGCAATGTCGTCGCCGTAGCCGCCAAGCGCGGCATCCCCGTCCCCGCCATCAGCACGGCACTGGCGTTTTTCGACAGCTACCGCACCGAGCAATTGCCTGCCAATCTACTGCAGGCGCAGCGGGATTATTTCGGCGCGCACACCTATGAGCGGATCGATAAACCGCGCGGTGAATTCTTCCATACCAACTGGACCGG
>DPAW01000293.1:3572-5472 GCA_003517285.1 Verrucomicrobiales bacterium | reverse complement strand
GCGAGCATGCGGGTGACTTCGCGGCGCACATCCTCGCGGGTGCGCATGCGGCCCTCGGCGATGGCCTTGCGGAGTTGGGCGTCGGGCTGGATGTAGCTGAGGGCGTGGTTGACGGCGAGGCCGAGTTCCCAGTCCTGCAACATCACGCGGCCGTGCGGGTCGGGTTTGCCGGTAGCCGCCAGCTCGGGGCGGAAGAGCGCATCGCGGTCGAGGAAAATGGCAGAGAGCCCCATCATCGCGCCGTCCTTTTTGCCGACCTTGTCGATGGAAGTTTTGACGATCTGCAGATAATCAGCCGCCTCTTTTTCAGTGGGCGGACGGAAGGTCACGGCTTCAAACAGGAAATCGATGGCCGAGCGCAGGCGTTCATCCGTGACGCCTTCTTCCTTCATCAGGGCGTGGATCGGCGTCATGGGCCGGACGATTTTCGTGTTGTACACGATGGCAATCGGCGTGCCCCGGATATCGCCCTTGGGCTTGATTTTGTCGTAGGTCTTCGGGTCGTCGGTGATCTGTTCCGGGAAACCAATCAGGCTCTCCGGGCCGTAAGCCATGTAGCGCAGAATGTCCTCCGCCTTGCCGAGGATCTGCGTGGCTTCGGAGCTGTTGACGGTGTAAAAGTTCGGATAATTCTCCAGCCCATGCTTGCGCGCGGAGGAAAGCACGACAGGCACACTCTTGACGGCGGTGGCATAGGCAACCGTGCCGCCTTCCCAGCGAATGATGCGGTCGGTGCCGAAGTAGAGTTTCAGTTCGCCGCCGTGATTGGTGGGCACCACATCCCCGCGCGTGCGCAGGCCGGGCTTGGTTGGATCGTACGCCGGCTCGGTGTTGATCAGTTCGTTGAGCCGCGTGATGTGTTCCTGCGGCGTAACGCGCCAAATGCGTGCGGGCGATGAAGTCGGCACGAGACGAATGCCCTTGGGCAATGTGCCGAAAAGCAGATCATGCGCGATAAAGTTGCCTTTGTTCGGATCAAGGTGGGCCTGAAAACCGCCCTTGTCCTGCATTACGCGTTGCAACTCGGCAACGACCCAGTCGCTAAAGCGCAGGCGATCAATGATCCCAACCTCCGACTTTTTCTTCGGCGGCATTTCCTGCAGCGTCACCTGCGCCCAGATGGATTTCCACACGGCCGCATTCGTCTCATCCACCGGCCCCAGCTCGGCGAGGTTGAGGTCGCCCTTGGTGGTATCGCCGTCGTGACAATCGAAACAGTTGTTCTCGAGGAACGCGCGCGCGTAAGTCTTGAAGTCGCCCTGTACGGGTTCGCCGGGCGTGTAGGTTTCCGCAGCCTGAGCCGCCGCGCCAAGCACGGCCACCATTGCCGCGCCAAGGGAGCGGGTCAGCGGGTTCATGCCAAGATTTCTTTGAGCGGGCCGGTGCCGGAGTCGAACTTGGCCGCCATCTTCTCGGTCATGTTGTACCGATCCACCTCAACGCCCGAGGCGCGGAGGATGGAAGTGTACAGCGCGTTGATCGGGCGCTTGCCGTCCAGCTGTGTGAAGCAGCCGGTCTTGAACGCGCCGTCGTAATTGCCCAGCAACATCACCGGCCAGGTCTTGCCGGAAGTGTGCTGATAATCGGCGTTGTTGCTGGTGTACACGATGAGCGTGTTGTCCATCATCGTGCCGCTGCCTTCGGGAACACTCTCGAGTTCCTGCATCAGCTTCACGAGCATACGGCTGTTGTACTGGCGGATCTTAATCCAGATCGGGTTGTTCGGCTGTTTCATGTGGCCGAGGTTATGGCCCTGCTGCTCCACGCCAACGCCTTTCCATGAACCGAAAATCTCACCGCGACCGGAGCCAATGGTAAGCACGCTGGTGATGCCCGATTTGAGCGCCGCGATGCCGAGATCCAACAGGCGATCGTGCCAGTCGGTTTCAAATTCCGGGTT
>DPAW01000293.1:2974-3203 GCA_003517285.1 Verrucomicrobiales bacterium | reverse complement strand
ACTGGACACCTTGCCGAGCCGCTCGCGCAGTCCGTTGATGTCGCCAAAGCCGCGCACGTACTGTCCATAGCGCTGCTTGTCTGCGCCCGGCAATGCCCCGCCCTTGGCGGCGGCCAGTTGCTCGATGCGATCAAACATGCTCGACTGCGCCTCGTGGCGTTGGCGAATCGCCCCCGCCGAGATGCCGCCAAACAGCATCTGGTACAGGTGATTCGGATTCGAGTGCATG
>DPAW01000293.1:2424-2670 GCA_003517285.1 Verrucomicrobiales bacterium | reverse complement strand
ATTCGAGTGCATGAAGATCGGCTGCCCCGCGCCGCTGGCCGAAAGATTCGCCACCGTCGGCTTGGCCTTCATGTTCTCCAGCGAATCCATGCCAATGCAAAGGTGCGGGAGCAACGTCTCCGGCAGCGCTTTGCTCAGCGTGTAGTCAATCGTCGGGCCACTCGGCGGCACACCATCGCTTCCGCGGTAACCGCCCAGCGCGCCAAAGAACGCACTATGCGACGGGCTGGTGTGAACCCCGTGCAA
>DPAW01000293.1:1949-2105 GCA_003517285.1 Verrucomicrobiales bacterium | reverse complement strand
CCGTTGATGATATGCAGCCGCTCCTTGTACGGCTCCAGTGCCTGAATCGGCTCCGGCAACTTCGCCTTGGCCAGCGAGCCGCTGGTTTTCATGCCTGCAGGAATCGCCGTCAGCGGATCAAACCCCTGATTCTGCATGAAGAAAATTACGCGCTTG
>DPAW01000293.1:634-1651 GCA_003517285.1 Verrucomicrobiales bacterium | reverse complement strand
CATGAAGAAAATTACGCGCTTGGGGGAGCCCTTCTTCGCAGCCTGCGCCACACTGGGCATCATTGGCCCCGCCACGGCCGCAGCCGCGAGACCCTTGAGTACGCTTCGGCGAGTGAGTCCTTGTTTGATCACGATACTAAAAAACGGTTGTGCGCTTGGCCAAGCGCTTGGCCAAGTTTACTCAGCCACGATTTGCAGGATGCCCCCTACCGGGTCGCGCCCATTTGAAGGATTGGCCACGAGCGGCAACAGGTACACCTCGCCTTCAGCATCCTCGCCGAAGCTGGCGATCTGATAGACCGTACCTTTCTGCTGGTGAATGGTGCCGTGCTCGGTGGCCTTGCCGTTCTTTTGGCGGACGGCAAAGATCAGGCCGGTGGCAAAGTCGCCGTAAATGTACGCACCCTGCAACGCCGGGATGGCCTTGCCACGATAGACGTAGCCGCCGGTGATGCTGACACCGTAGCCGTGACCGGGGAATTTACTATCCTTCTCAAGCCCGGCGTGGTGGGCGTACTCAATGACAGGGTCGATCCAGTCGCCCTTGGCCGGGCCATCCTCCTTAAACTTGTGGAACGACTCGCGAATGTTCCAGCCGTAGTTGCCGCCCTTGGTGATGAGGTTGACCTCCTCCCATTTGTTCTGCCCGACATCCGCTGCCCACAAGTCGCCGGTCTTGCGGTCGATACTCATGCGCCAAACGTTTCGCAGACCGTAGGCCCAGATTTCCTTGCGGGTTGTGTCCTTGCGGTCGGCGAAAGGGTTGTCGGCCGGGATGCCGTACTGCAGGTTGCCGCTGCGGCTATCGACGTCGATGCGTAGAATTTTGCCGAGCAGGTTGTTGAGGTTCTGCGCGTTGTCGTGCGGGTCGTTGGCTTTGCCGCCATCGCCGGAGCTAATGTAGAGTTTGTTGTCCTTGCCAAACACCATCACGCCACCGTTGTGGTTCCAATAAGGCTGAGGAAACTCGAGCAGGATGCGCTCCGACTTCATGTCCGCCTTGTTTTTGTCGGACTT
>DPAW01000293.1:0-273 GCA_003517285.1 Verrucomicrobiales bacterium | reverse complement strand
CTGCTGGGAATAGTAGACGTAAAACTTTTGGTTCGACTTGAAGTTCGGGTGAAACGCCAGCCCGAGCAGACCTTCCTCATTTTCAACCCAAGGTTTGCGGTCGTTGATGTTGAAGAACTCAATCCGTTTTTTGCCAGACTTGTCCTTGGGCAAAATCACGATCCCGCCGCCCTGCTCGATGCAGAACAGCCGACCGGAGCCATCCGGCGCAGCCTCCAGCCAGAGCGGCCGGTTCAATTCCAAACCCTCCCATACCGGCTTCAGCCCCACCTT
>DPAW01000124.1:3645-10324 GCA_003517285.1 Verrucomicrobiales bacterium | reverse complement strand
TCGTCCTCAATCTCCACCATGGCGATGGTTTTCTTGGCGACTTCCTGAGCCACTGGGCTGCGCGGGACAATGGAAATGCCAGCGTCGATTTCCACGGCTCGTTTGACCGTCTCGATGTTGTCGAACTCCATAGCGTGATCCACATCCACATTGCGGTCGCGCAAAATCTTATCAATCGCACGGCGCGTGGGGATGTCTGGCTCAAAGGCGATGAATTTATGCGAGGCAATTTCCGAGAGTTTCACTTTGGGTTGCTGCGCTAACGGGTGATCGGGGTGGCAAATGAGCACCAACATATCCTCGGCCAATGAGGTGACCTGCAGGCGTGGATCTCTTTGCGGATAGGCCACCAATCCGATGTCCGCCATGCCGGTGACGATGTCCTCATACAATTGCGTCGCCCGTCGATATTCCACGGACACATTGACGGTGGGGTGTTTCTTCAGAAATTTTTTGAGGTACGGCGGGAGTTCGTGAAGACCGATGCTGTAGATTGTCACTACCTTGATGGTGCCGGTGACGACATTTTGAATTTCCTGAATCTTGTGGCGCAGCTCGTCGTAGGTCTGGACGATCTGCTTGCTGTATTTGTAGAGAGTATTGCCTTCCTTGGTGAGGGTGAATTTTTTTTTGCTCCTCTCAATAAGCACGGCCTCGAATTTGGTCTCCAGCGAGGATATCTGCTGGCTGACGGCCGATTGAGTGACACCGTTGATCTTGGCGGCCTTGGTAAAACTCGTAGTTTCTGCCAAGTCGCAAAAAAGCTTTAGGCTCTCAATCTGCACGGCTGAAGTAAATCAGTTTAACTTATTAAGTCAATTAGAAGGCAGGTTTTCGCCGGTAAACGAATTAGGTAGAAGTTTCTGGATGGTAGTATGTTTTGGAGTTTCCGGCTGATTGATATCCACAAGAATCAATTCTATGTCCGACGCATATTCGGCGATGATTTGCCGGCAGGCGCCACATGGGGCGGCGCCACCTTCTGTGGCGATAGCCATTTTTTTAAACGTATGGTGGCCAGAGGTGAGCGCCTTGAAAATGGCGACGCGTTCGGCGCAGCAGCTTAGACCGTAGCTGGCACTCTCAACGTTGGCGCCGTGAATGACCGCGTTAGTATCGGTCAGGAGCGCAGCGCCGACTTTGAATTTGGAATATGGCGCTTGCGCGTGTTCGCGTGCCTTCATGGCTTCGGAGATGATGTCGATTGGATCATTCATAATGTCGGGCGAATTCGGTGAGTAGTTTGGCGGCGGTTTGGCTGGCGGTGGCACCGGTCGAAAGCACCTCTTCATGGGTGACGACATTACCAGACAGTCCGGCGGCGGCGTTGGTAATACAGGATAGGGCAGCGATCCGCAGGCCGCATTGCCGTGCTACGATCGCCTCGGGTACGGTGCTCATTCCCACGGCATCTGCACCGAGTTTGCCGTAGGCATGGACTTCGGCCGGTGTTTCGTAATTGGGGCCGCTCACCGCGCAATACAGACCCGTGTGCAGTTTGGCTTTGGTTTTGCGGGCTGCTAATTTTAGGGTTTTAGTGAGAACTGAATCGTAAGTTTGGGTAAGGTCCACAAAACGTTCCAGGCCGCTGTGTTCCGGGCCGCGCAGCGGATTGTCGCCCATGAAATTCAGATGATCCTTAAACGCCATGAACTCGCCGGGTTGATATTTACGATTGATTCCACCGGCGGCGTTGGTGAGCAAAAGCGATTCAATGCCGTATTCTGCAAGCACACGGATGGGGAAGGTGATCGCCGCCATGGAATGGCCTTCGTAATAATGCGCTCGGCCTTGGAGGATGATAATTTCGGTCCCCCCCAGATGGCCGATCAGGGCTTGGCCGGCATGGCCTGGAACACTCGGCGCGAGGAAACCGGCCAGATTTGTGTAGGGAACGGTCGCCGCAACGGTGGCTTGTTCGGCGGCGTTGTGAAAGCCGCTGCCCAGCACGAGGGCGAGCTTGGGGCGCAGTGAAGAGGCGCGTCGTAACGTGCTGGTGGCTGTTTTCGGATTGACTTTGCCTCTCACTTTAGGCGGATTCATTCTTTCCGGATGGCCGTGCGGCTGTCCATGTTTTATTGATCCCATGAGCGTGGAACTAAGCAACGAAGAAATTAGCCGTTATTCACGGCATCTGATTTTGCCTGAAGTAGGCATGGCAGGGCAGAAGAAACTGAAGGGCACCAGTGTGCTGTGCATTGGCACAGGCGGGTTGGGGTCGCCGATCGCCATGTATTTGGCAGCCGCCGGTATTGGCAAGATTGGCATCGTTGATTTTGATGTGGTTGATTATTCCAACCTCCAACGCCAAATCATTCACGGCACCGCTGATGTAGACCGACCGAAGGTGCAGTCGGGCAAGGAGACTCTTAATTCCATCAATCCGGAGGTGGAGGTGGTAATTCACGAAACGATGCTGACCTCTGAGAACGCTCTGTACATCATTGAGCCATACGACATCGTGGTGGATGGGACGGACAATTTTCCGACGCGTTATCTCACCAACGACGCCTGTGTATTGTTGAAGAAGCCGAATGTGTACGGCTCCATTTTCCGTTTCGAGGGGCAGGCAAGTGTGTTTGCACCGGAATTGGGCGGGCCCTGTTATCGTTGCCTATACCCCGAACCGCCGCCTCCGGGTATGGTGCCGAGTTGTGCTGAGGGCGGCGTGTTGGGCGTGTTGCCGGGCATAATTGGATGCATTCAGGCTACGGAAATAATCAAGCTGGCGCTGGGCAAGGGGGAGCCCTTGATCAATCGCTTGATGCTTTACAGTGCTCTGGATATGAGCTTTCGCGAGCTAAAATTGCGACGCGATCCCAAATGTCCCATTTGCGGTGAAAATCCAACGATCACCGATTTGATCGATTATCAGGAGTTTTGCGGGATTGGCGATGAGCCGGATGAACCGCAGGCACATCCGGACGAGGTGAGCGTGCAGGACATGAAGAAGGCCATGGACGATTCCTCTAGTGACATCGCCTTCCTCGATGTGCGCGAATATGACGAAGTGGAAATAGCCAAGATTGAAGGTGTGCCACTGATTCCGCTGGGCGAATTGCCGCAGCGATTCATGGAGCTGGACCCAAACCAGACGATCTATATTCACTGCAAAGTGGGGGGGCGTTCGTTGAAGGCGGTGGAATT
This sequence comes from Verrucomicrobiales bacterium, assembly GCA_003517285.1. Lineage (GTDB taxonomy): Bacteria > Verrucomicrobiota > Verrucomicrobiia > Limisphaerales > UBA1100 > UBA1100. The sequence goes on along the minus strand of DPAW01000124.1, from coordinate 7,177 downwards.
CCTGAAGCAACAAGGATTCAAGTACTGCAAGAGTGTGGCCGGTGGGATCAATGCGTGGAGTGATGATATTGATTCCTCCGTTCCGCGGTATTAGACATCACGAAAAATTGAGGTCGATTTAATTTCCTTTTGCTGGATGCGTCACTGGCGCATTCTAAAGCTATGGGCACCCGCCGTCAGGCGCGCGAACGCGCGGTTCAATTTCTGTTTCAGCACGACCATAATCCGCCGGAGGATTTGGCCGGGACGCTGGAGCATTTCTGGGTGCACCAACGGCCAGCGGTGATTGAGGTAATTGAGGGCAAGAGCACTTGGGGTGAGGAAAAGGAACTTCCACCTCCCACGGTCGATGACGTGGCCATCCGCGAGTTTGCCGAACCGCTAGTGCGCGGCGTGCTGGAGCATCGCGAGGAAATCGACGCACGACTTCAGCAATTGGCAGCCAACTGGGATCTGCACCGTATGGCTGGGGTGGATCGCAACATTCTTCGTTTGGCCACCTTTGAAATGATGCATCGTGAGGATATTCCGCCGGTAGTGGCCATCAATGAAGCGGTTGATATAGCAAAACGCTTTTCAACCGACGACAGCGGCAAATTCGTTAACGGCATTCTGGATAAACTTGCGGCGCAACTTGATCGCCCGGCCCGCACAGCAACGGAGGCTGGTTGATGTACGCTGATCTGCATCTGCACACCAATTATTCAGACGGCACCTACACGCCAGAGGAGTTGGCGGAGCAAGGTCATCAACGGGGTTTGAAAGTGATGGCCCTCACCGATCACGATACCGTCGATGGATGCGAACGCATGGTCGCGGCTTGCGAGGAACGCCGCATTGAATTCATCACAGGTTGTGAATTTACGGTGGAGCTGGATGGCTTTGAGCTGCATCTACTGGGATATTTTCTCGATCTGAAATGCAAACGATTGCGAGAGGAACTGAGCAAGTACCAATCGGTTCGCCAAAATCGCATCCACGAGATGGTGGCTAAGCTGAATGAATTGGGCTTTGAGCTTACTAGTGAAGATGTGCTGGAGCTGGCCAATTGCAATTCACCTGGGCGCCCGCATATCGGCCGGGCCATGGTGGCTAAGGGACATTGCCGCACGCTCGATGAGTCATTTCAAAAATACCTCAAGAAAGGCAAACCGGCTTGGGTGCCTAAGGCGAAGATGACCGCGGCGCACGCGATCGAGCTCATTCATGAAGCCGGCGGTCTGGCGGTGATCGCGCATCCCGGTTTGTATCATCGGGACAAGGTGATCGGCCCCTTGGTGGACGCGGGACTGGATGGGATTGAATGCTTTTACACACGACATTCCACGCCCATGACCGAGCATTACCTCATGTTGGCTGAGCAACATGGATTGCTGGTGACCGGCGGCTCGGATTGTCACGGCGAAAACAAGGGGCGGCCGCTGATCGGCGGCGTGAAGCTGCCGTACTCGTATGTGGCGGCAATGAAAACGGCTTTGGCGGCGTAAGATGGGGTTGTTCGACAAATTCAAGGCGGGCCTGCAGCGGACAAAGGAAAAGCTGTCGCATGAGATTACTCGAATCGTCACTGGTTCGTCCAAGCTTGATGAAGACACGCTGGAGGAAATTGAGTTTACTCTGATTGGAGCCGACTTGGGCATGCCAATGACCCAGCGAATTCTCAGCGCAGTCCGCGACTCATACGAATCTCAGGGCAAGGACGGGCTGGACGTGTTGGGAGTGGCGCGCCGTGAGATTGCGGCTTCTTTTACCGGAGGCGTACAGGACCTGCAGGAGCAAGACGGTTTGACTGTGGTGTCCATGGTGGGCGTGAACGGTACGGGGAAAACCACCACCACAGCCAAGCTCGCCAATCGGATGCACGCCGCCGGGAAAACTTCCGTGCTGGCAGCCTGCGATACCTTTCGAGCGGCGGCGGTGGAACAGCTCAAGGAGTGGGGTGGGCGGCTGGATGTGCCGGTCATCGCCGGCAGCTATGGAGCAGATCCTGCGGCGGTGGCCCATGACGCCGTGACCGCAGCGCATGCCCGCAAGGCTGATTTTTTGTTTGTGGATACCGCTGGTCGCTTGCACACCAAAAGCAACCTGATGCAGGAATTGGAAAAGCTGCACCGGATCATTGACCGTCAGGAAAAAGGGGCGCCGCACGAGGTCTTGTTGGTGGTGGACGCAACGACCGGCATGAACGCGCTGAACCAGGCCCGGGAATTTCACAAGGCCGTGCCGTTGACGGGATTGGTCATCACCAAGCTCGACGGTACCAGCAAAGGCGGCATGGTGGTGGCGATTCATGATGAATTGAATCTGCCTATCAAGTTTATTGGTCTTGGCGAACAGGCGGATGATTTGCAGCCGTTTGATCCCGGGCAATTCGCCGAGGCCCTGTTTGCCGAATAATTTCCCGTATGAAAGCGGACGACGAAAAGCACATGCAGACAGCGCTGGATCTGGCGCGCAAGGGCTATGGTCGGACGTCCCCAAACCCAATGGTGGGTGCTGTGTTGGTGAAGGGGCGCGCAGTGATCGGTAAGGGTTGGCATCGGCGCGCCGGTGGGCCGCACGCCGAGGTGGAGGCGATTCGTGACGCGGAACGGCATGATTACAACGTCAAAGGTGCCACGTTATACGTTACGCTGGAACCCTGTTGCACCACCGGTCGCACGCCGCCTTGCACGGACGCGATTCAGGAGGCAGGAATCAAGCGTGTGGTGGTGGGGGGCACTGATCCGAATCCCAAACACGCTGGACGCGCATTTCGCATACTGCGCAAAGCGGGGATTGAAGTGCGACATAAGGTGCTTCAGCGGGAGGCGCAGGCAATGAACGAGGCGTTTAATCACTGGGTTACGACCGGACTGCCGTGGGTGACAGTGAAGGCTGCGATGACGCTGGATGGAAAGATCGCCACTGAAAGCGGGGAATCCAAATGGATCACCGGCGAGGCGGCACGGCGCAAAGGCACTATCCTACGGAAAGGCAGTGATGCAATTTTGGTTGGGGTGGAAACTGTGCTGGCCGACAACCCCAGTCTGCTGGCGCGAGGGAAGCGGGGTGGAGTTGCGCTGCGCCGGGTGATATTGGATTCACAAGCGAGAACACCAATGGATGCGCAGGTCGTTTCCGATGACCACGAGCAACACACCACGGTGGTGGTGTTGCGGGGAGCACCAGCCGAGCGAGTGGCGGCACTAAGGCGGCGGGTTAACGTGCTTGAGGCGCCGGCACGGAATGGTCGGATTGATTTACGGTGGCTGCTCAAGCGCCTAGGCACAGAATCAGTCACTAGCCTGTTGGTGGAGGGTGGTGGCGAAGTAAATGGAAGTTTCCTGCAGGGCGGGTTGGCGCAGCGGATCGCGTTTTTTTATGCGCCGAAAATCCTGGGGGGAAGCCGTTCGCGGGCGGCGGTTGGAGGCGAGGGCGTCAAGCGGTTGGAGGATTCGTTGCGATTGCAGGAAGTGGCTTGGGAGCGCTTGGGGTCGGATTTGATGTTGACGGCCCGCGTGGTGAAGGCTTGAGTGCGCGCGATGTTTAC
>DPAW01000124.1:0-3323 GCA_003517285.1 Verrucomicrobiales bacterium | reverse complement strand
GGGATTGTCGAGGAAACAGGGACGGTGGAGTCGGTTCATCCGGGCGATCAATCCATTCGCCTGACGTTGTCTCTTCGAAAGACCGGCACGGGACTCAAGGTGGGTGATAGTCTGTCGGTGAACGGCTGCTGCCTCACGGTGGCTGAACTGGCGACCAAGGGGCGGACCAAAACGGCCCAATTCGATCTTCTGCAGGAAACCTGGCGGCTGACGAATCTTCAGGATTGTCGCGCGGGATCTTCAGTTAATCTGGAACGCAGTCTTGAGGCGGGTGGCCGGTTGGGCGGTCATTTTGTTACGGGCCATATCGACGGCATGGGGAAGATTGTTTCTTGGGAACAGAAGGGTGAGGATCATCAGCTGCAGATCGCCGCGCCCGATGAAGTGATGCGCTATATCGTGCACAAGGGGTCGGTGGCCGTGGATGGCATCAGTCTGACGGTGGCGGCGGTAGAAAAGGAAACGTTCACCATCTGGATCATTCCGCACACGTTTGAAGAAACAGCGTTGAAAGAGCGCGCGGTGGGGGATGCCGTGAATTTGGAGTCGGATATTCTCGGCAAATACGTCGAACGTTTTGCGGCGCGCTAAACGGCGGGGGCGGCGGTGCTTTTGCGGATGGTCAATTCGGCCAGCAACCGCTTTGGGCTGACGGATTCGCCCGCCAGCAGGCTCTTCATGGATTCCATTGCGGCGAGGCCGCGGCGATATTTGGGTTGCCGCACCGTGGTCAGTGGAACCCGGAAATATTCAGCCGACAACACATTACCAAAACCGGCAACGGAAAGGTCCTGTGGGATGGAAATGCCCTGATCGAGCAATGTATTGGCCGCGCCGAATGCCACCAGATCGTTGGCGGCGATCATGGCGGTGGCTTTCGGTTGTTCGTTGATAAACTGCAGTGCCGCGGCGGCGCCTTCCTCGATGGTGGCGCCGGCCTGAAATACGAGTTTCTCATCGACCTCCAGACCGTGCTCCATCAGGGCGCGGCGGTAGCCTTCGTATCGTTCCTGTGCCCAAGGGGCGAAAATGGGGCCAGTGAGGCAGGCGATACGGCGATGGCCGAGATCCAGTAGGTGTTCCGTCACAGCCTTGGCGGCGGCGAAATCATCGGTCTCCACATTGGGGAAATCACTGCAGAACAGGGCGCGATGACCGAGGATTACGGTTGGGGTTTTTCGTTTTTTGAGTTCCTCGTAAATGCCGGCCGATGGGTCCGGTCGATACACAGGCCGGATAAACAAGCCATCCACCTGCCTGGCCAACAAACGGCGAATGCAATCCGCCTCGCGCTCGGCGTTGTTAAGGGTTTGCGCGACGATGATTTCGTAACCCATTTCATGCGCCTGCTCTTCAATCGCCATGAACGTGCGCGTGTACATAGGATTGCTGAGTGCGGAAATGATCAGGCCAAACTGCTGCGTGCGGCGTGTGCGTAGGCCGCGGGCGGAATTGTTCGGGACGTATCCTGCGCGGTCGGCGATACCGCGAATGCGCGCCTTGGTAGCTTCGGAGATATCCGGTTCATTCCGCAACGCCTTGGAGACGGTCATCACGGAAACCCCTGCGCTCTCGGCAATGTCCTTGAGGCGGATCATGCGTGCGAGCCTGTCCAGTGCAATTTGTGCCGCAAGGTCTCAAAAAAGGAATGGCCCTCTAGGCGCACCAGTCGGGCCTTTTGACGGCTGCGCCGGATGGTCACCTGATCGCCAACCACCAGTTCTGTGAGCATCTGTCCATCGGCAGAGAGATAACTTTCGGCGCGGTGCTTCAAGATGGTGACCTCAATGGTGGAGGAAAAGCTGACGATCAGGGGGCGATTGGAAAGGGCCTGCGGGCAAACGGGGTTGAGCGTGAGCACTTCGGCGTGAGGTGTCACCACGTTGCCGCCAGCGGCCAGTGAATAGGCGGTGGATCCGGCGGGCGTGGCGACAATTAGCCCATCACTGCGGTAAGTCGTGAGTGGTTCGCCGTCGATGGTTACCTTCATTTCGATCAGGCGCGGGTTGGCGCCGCGGCTAATCAAAATATCGTTCAAAGCCAGCGCCTTGGTTTTTTTGCCACCGAATGTGCCGCTGGCTTCGACCAGCGGCATAGGGTCGATAGTGAATTTACCCGCCCACAGATTGTCCAGAGCGAGCTTGAGTTCATCGATGGAGGCAGTGGTGAGAAAACCGAGGCGGCCGGCGTTGACACCGAGTAGGGGCGTGTTGCTGCCGGCGGTGTCGCGAGCCACTTTAAGGACGGTGCCATCGCCACCGATGACCATGAGTAAATCGCACATGCGCGCGAGTTCCCCGGAATCCGCCAGCACGATGCCGTGTCCTTTGGTAGCCTCGGAGACTGAGGGATCAAGAAAGACCTTGCGGCCGGATTGCTCAATGAGCTTGGCCGTCTTGCGCACAACGCCCGACTTGATGGCCTGACCGGTGTTGCCGATCAGTCCCACGGACCGGATGGCTTTATTCTTTTTCAATCCAAGCGAGAAATTCTTTGTTTCCTTTCGGGCCAGTGATTGGCGAATCGGTGTCGCCGCGCCACGTCAACCCGTCGGTTTCACTTACAAACGCCTGCAGTTCGCGGATGACGCGGGCGTGGATCTCAGGATCGTTGATCACGCCGGCGCCTTTATCGACCTCGGCCTTGCCGGCTTCGAACTGCGGTTTGATCAGCGCGATGATGGTACCACCCTGGCGGGCGACCGCCAAGGCAGCGGGAAGGATTTTGCGCAGGGAAATAAACGAACAATCAATGGTCACCACATCGGCACCTTCAAAACTCTTCGGGAAATCGGCGCGGGTAAGGTGGCGGGCATTGGTTTTATCCATCACATGCACGCGATGACTCTTGCGCAGATGCCACGCGAGCTGGCCCCGGCCGACATCCACGGAGAAAATCTTTTCCGCGCCGTTTTGCAGGAGACAATCTGTGAACCCACCGGTGGAGGCACCCAGATCGATGGCGACCGTGCCTTTGATATCAATCGGGAACGTCTCTAACGCCTTTTCCAGCTTGAAGCCGCCGCGGCTGACGAATTTTTCCGGTTCCTCGACCTCAATGCGGTCCTCGGGCTTTACTTTATCACTGGGTTTACGGGCCACCTGATCGTTCACGCGAATCTTGCCGGCCATGATCAGGCGCTTGGCTTTTTCGCGACTCTCCGTGAGTTGATCGTCGAACATCGCCTGGTCCAGGCGTTTGCGGGTTGATGCGGCGGGTGACATGAGCGCAGGATGTGCCGGCGTTTGTAGAGAAAACCAGCGCGCGCCTCAAGCCATGAACGAACTGGAACAACGAATCCACGCGGAAATCGCCGAGAAAGG
>DPAW01000231.1:2007-6086 GCA_003517285.1 Verrucomicrobiales bacterium | reverse complement strand
ATGCGGTTCTTAACGCTCGCATTAGTTTCACCCAATCGAATGAGGGCGATCTGATATGCGCGCACCAATGTTAGCTTGCTTGAATGCGTGAGCTTTGACCAATCAACTTGCCCGAGCGATTTGAAAATAGATGCCTTTAATGCGGAATCGATTTTTGGGGCAGGTTCTTCTGGGGTTACGTTTTTCGGGTCGGCACCAACCACCTTGCACAATGCGAGTAATGCTACCACACGCTTGTTGTGATTTTTTTCGCTCAATGCGCGCTCTTGCCACTGGGCAACTGGCTGGTGCATTACTGCAGTCATTGCCGCCCAGCGAATGAAGCGACCGCCATGATCTAAATGCGTCCACGATTCGTTTACTGCATCCTTATGCTGCCTACCATGAAAACGTTCCAACTTGTGTCTTAGGTTACGGTCCTGAGACTGTGTTCGTTTCACCGCCGGGGTGGTAGATTCCTCGCCGGAGTAGGTCACACGGTATACCCCTGACTGTACCTTACGGCCGCCAATGGTGAAGTACATTGCCCCATCTTCCGGGCGAATAATCACATCAGTGACTGGTAAAGGGCTGCCTGTAATAAACGTTTCACTGTCGCCTGTGTAACTAGAGCCCTGCGACTTGAGGTGTACTGCGTGAATCTTGCCCCAACTCCAATCGAGGATGAAAAAGGCGTTCTGATATTTCGCCGGAAACTTTGCGCCGTAACCAAACACCGTGCCGGTCGGCGAGCCGGGGCCGATGTTCACTGTTGCTGGTAATGTGTCTGGGTAAAACTCCGGTCGTTTGCCGGTTCCATTTCTCCAGCCCCACATGCTTCCACTGGTTACATGGTTGATTCGTGTGGGTCGATACCACGAGGTGTTGAAGTCATACTCCATATCCGCGTCGTAGGTGAAGAGCTCGCCGTCGGCATTCACCCCGCCGTCGTAAATGTTGCGGTAACCGGATGACACAACCTCCCACTGCTTTCCATCCATTGACACCTTGTAAATGATTCCAGCCGGAGCAAGTCGTGTTCGGTTATGTCCACGTCCATCAGGCATGCGTGGCAAAAGGTGATCTTCACCCCAGTGCAATGGTACGCGGGAGGTCTGAGTTTTCAGCGGTTCCGTATTGTTACCCGTGATCAGGTAAAGTGAATTACCTGGTCCAGGCAAAATGGCGTGGACGCCGTGATCACCGCGCGCAAACATCTCACGCAACAGCACCACCTTATCCAGCTTGTCGTCTCCATCCGAATCCGTCACCCGATAAAGCCCGCTGGGAAACTTGCGCTCGTAATCATTCACCGCGACGTACAGCGCGCCCTTGGCCCAGAGTAATCCATTAGCCGCCCGGATCTTCGCCGGCACCTTTTCGATTTCCGACTGCTGCAACTGCTTCCCCGGCGCCGGCGGTGTGAACCGGTACAGCCCTCCGAACTGGTCGCTTACAATGATCCGCCCCTTGTCGTCATTGCACATCGCCACCCAAGACCCCTGTTGGGGCTTCGGTACCGAGTACAGTAACTCCACCTTGAAACCTGCAGGTGCCGAAATGTTTCGCACGGGCGTTGCTGAATCCGAGACCGATTGAGCCTTTAGCAAACCTCCGAGGCACAGTAAAAAAGCGAGGAATAAACGCATCACGATTGGCAGGAAAATACGCCAGCCAGCATTGGAAGCCAATGGAAAAGGGTCTTACGCTGCCACGAGGCTGGCGAGGACTTTGCGGGTGCCGGTGAAGGTGCGGCGGCCGTGCATGGCGGTGTAGTTGTCCACGAGGGCTAGATCGCCAGCTTGCCAGGGGAGATCGAAGGTGCAGTCGTCGGCCAGGGCGCTGGCGGCAGCGACATCCTTGGGATAAAGCGGTGAACCGTCGCCGAAGGTGATGGCCTTGGCGGGGTCGTTGCGGGTGTCTTTCCAGCCGTTGAAGGCGGCGATGAGTTGGTTAAAAAAACTGGCGCGACCATCGCCAAGATCGCGGACGGCGGGGAGCACGGGCGTGGTGGCGCGGAGGTCGCCGTTGGGCTGCCATTCCCAGGTGTAGTCCAGCTCGGTCATGCGGTCCTGGGCAGCTTCGCGGGTGTCAGCGCTGAAAGTGTTCTGCCAACTGCGGCCCATGCCGGATGCCTTGTCGGCCTCAGCGGGCATGACGTTGGAATATTTCAGGCCTTTGGTTTTGCAGTCCTCGGCGAAGCCGGGGTGCTGTTCGGTGAGGCGTTGCCAGAGGATATCCGAGCGGGAGATGGGCGTGGCACCGCCGGTGGTGGGGGCGGTTTGGCAGAAGAAGAACAGCTTACTCGGGTAGATGGGCGTCTGCGCCATTTCGTGATGCAGAAAGATGGTGACCTCTGGCGGCGCTTCGTTGGCAGAGAAGACGCGCGGGGTGTAGTTGAGGCGATAGGCGTTGGAGAGCGAGTCGGCGTAGGAGAAATTCGGAAATCCAAACGCGCTCACGGCGGCATCGAATTCTTCCGGCGTGGCCAAGGGCAGGCCGCGCAGAAGCACGGCCCCGTGCGCGGCGGCTTGGGCGTCGAGGTCAGTGGCATTTTCTGTGATCCATGCGCAGGCGTCCTCTAGTGAATTGGCGGTTACCTCCAGCGCGAGCGGGAAGGGGGCTCCGTGATATTCGTGTTGGCCGAGGAGATTGAGAGGCCGGGAAACTGGGTTCATCCGAGCGTCCAGGGTTTGCGGTGGGTCATTTGGGTCAGGAGTTTTTGGGCTTCGGCATCGCCGGTGACCTGTTCTTTTTGGGCGTCCCATTTCAGGGCGCGGCCAAGGGTGTTGGAGACATAGCCGAGATGACCGGGGGTAATTGAGCGGTGGGCGGTTTCGGCAGGGCAAATGGTCTCCTTACGACTCTTCACACAATCGAGAAAATTGCGCGTGTGGCCGGGAGACAGGTAGCCCTTGAAGGGGCCGAGGTTGGTATCCGGTTTGAGCAAGGCCGGCTTGGAGCAGGTGATCTTGCCGCGCGTCACGTGCACCCAGCCTTCGGTGCCGATCACCTTCATGCCCATGGTGTTGTGCGGGCCCATGCTGGCGCGGATGCCGCCAGCGTATTCGCAGTGCACTTCGTAATGCGGCGGGGCGTTGTAGGTCTTGGCCTTGGTTTGGGTGAAATTCTTGGCTTCCACACATGTGGGACCCCCGCGGTCTTCGCCGAGGGCCCAGTGGCAAATGTCGTTGTGATGACCGATCCAATCCATCAGCTGACCGCCGCCGTAGGCTAGATGCCAACGCCAGTTGCGGTGGTGACGGCTGAAGGTGTAATCAAGCAAGGGCGCGGGGCCGGTCCATAACTGGTAATCTTTGTGCTTCGAATAATCGCGGGCGGTGGTGTCTCCATTGTCGTTGTGCGTTCCGCCTGGCAGGCCGACCTGCACTTCCTTGATGTCCCCGAGCAGTCCATTGCGAACGATCTCTACTGCGAGTCGGAAGCGATGATCGGATCGTTGCTGCGAGCCGGTTTGGAAAATGGCTTTGTGCTTCGTGACTTCGCGATAGACGGCCTGGCCTTCGGCGAAGAAATGGGTGACTGGTTTTTCACAGTACACATCCTTGCCGTTCCGCAAAGCCTCGAGGGTTTGCACGGCGTGCCAGTGGTCGGGCGTACCGACAATGACGATGTCCAAATCCTTGCGCGCGCACAGTTCGCGGTAATCGGTGTAGTGCGCGCAGGGCTTTGTCTTGTAACGGCGTCCCACCAACTCGGCGGCAGGTTTCCAGCCAAATACACGGCCGGCGGTCTGGTCGCGGAAATGGGTCTCATACGGATCGCACACGCCAATCACCTGCGCATCTTGTTCGCCGAGGAACGAATTCATTACGCCCGTACCACGGCCGCCGGCGCCAATGAGCCCGACCGTGAGGCGGTTGCTAGGGGCGGACTGGGCGCGCCCAAGGACGACGGCCGGCACGATGGCGATCGTGGCGGCATTCTGGAGGAAGCGCCGGCGAGTGAGGCTTTGTTTTTTCATGCGGTTAAAGTTCCTTGATGCGAATGTTGTGCCAGTGGCACGACGGCGTCTTTCGTCGGTGCACTGATTGCACCGTGCCCGAAGGGCAGACGCAAGAAAAGATTCACCCCGCGGC
>DPAW01000231.1:1464-1687 GCA_003517285.1 Verrucomicrobiales bacterium | reverse complement strand
GGGATGGCGCGCGGGGTGAACGTGAATGAATTGGACCGTCGGGTTACTTCACCGTCAGTACGCCGCGCATCATCATGGCGTGGCCAGGGAAGGTGCAGACGTACGGATACTCGCCCGGCTTGGACGGGGCGGTGAACTCGATGACCTGTTCCTTGCCGTGGTCAATGAGTTTGCTGGCCCAGATGACGTCGGAGCTCGGTGGCACGAAGCCGGTCTTGAAGCC
>DPAW01000231.1:0-1091 GCA_003517285.1 Verrucomicrobiales bacterium | reverse complement strand
ACCAGCACGATGTTGTGCGGTAGGAAATCCGGGTTGGCAAAGGTGAGCTTGATCTTCTTGCCGGCCTTTACGGTGAGCTTGGTGGTATCGTACTTCATCTGCTCGACGAGCGTGCCGATACGGATGGTGGTGAGCTCCGGAGTATCCGAGAGGATGCCGGATTTCTTAGTCTCCGCGGGTTTCTCCTCAATGACCTCGTTGTTGGCCGCAGCGGAGGTTTCCCAGAACTGTTTCACGGTGGCGGCGGCTACACGGGCGTCGGCCACCGGCGATTCTAGCAGAGCTTTGAGCAGGTCTTCGTTTTTCGAATTATGCTGCTGATGCATCCAGAGGGCTTCCATCAGGTGATGGGCATCCTCGGGTTTCTTGGTATCGAATTGCTTGGTCCATTTGCCGAGGGCGGCGACCACGTCCTTGGTGTCGCGTTCGCTGAGCTCGATGCGGGCGCGGTAGCGCGTGAGGTTGGTGCGTTCCTTGAGCAGGTCCAGCAGCTTGGCGATCGGTTCGCCGTCTACCTTCACGGGCGGCATGAGCTCGCGGCCTTCGTGGGTGATGCGGTACACGCGACCGAACTCATGGTCGCGGCTGGGGTCCCGCACGTTGTGCTGCATGTGTCCGATGATGATGTTTTGCCAGTCGGACACGTACATGGCGCCGTCGCTGCCGATCTCGAAATCGGTGGGGCGGAAGTTGCGGTCTTCCGGTGAGAGCAACAGGTCTTCCTGATCCACACCCCAAATATCCCCGGGGGAACCGCCAGGTTTCTTGTTGGCGTCGTTCGGATCAGATTTCTTCACGGTTTCATACTCATCGCCAAAACCATCCCCATCACTATCCTTACCTTGAGTGGAGTGGACCATCTTGTACTGCTTGATGCCGAGGAAGCCGATGGAGTTGAGGATGAGGAAATTGCCCTGATACTTGTCAGGGAAGTGTGGGCTGGAGATCACGCCGTTGGCGGGCACGGGACGCACGGTCTTGTTCAGCACGGCCTGCATACGGAATCCGCCGCGGCCGTCCGGGCGCACCTGATAAGCGCGACCGCCAGTGCCGTCGGTGGCGAAGTGGTAGCCCCAGTAGTTGAAGCTGAC
>DPAW01000220.1:4030-7956 GCA_003517285.1 Verrucomicrobiales bacterium | reverse complement strand
TTCACCATTGAGGTGGAGCGCTCCATGCGCGTGCTCGACGGTGTGATTGCCGTGTTCTGCGCTGTGGGCGGAGTTCAGCCCCAGTCGGAAACAGTCTGGCGCCAGGCCGACCGCTACTCCGTGCCGCGGATGGTGTTCGTCAACAAGATGGACCGCACCGGTGCTAATTTTGCCAATGTGGTCAGCGAAATGCGTGAGCGCCTTGGGGCTCCCGCCTATTCGGTCGGCATTCCGATTGGCTCAGAGGAAGATCTCAAGGGTTTGATCGATGTGGTGAACCAAAAGGCGCTGATCCACGATCCGTCTGACGATTTTGGTTCTAAGATTAACGTCGAGGAACTCGAGGGCGACCTTAAGGACACGGCCGAGATGGCCTATCAGGAATTACTTGAAGCGGTAGGCGACCGTGATGAGGAGATCATGGAAATGCTCCTCGAGGACAAGACGCCCGACGCCACCCAGCTCAAGCATGCCATCCGTCGCCTGACTGTTGCCGGTGAAATCGTACCGGTCCTGGGCGGCTCCGCCTTCAAGAATAAGGGCGTACAGCCGATGGTCGATGCCGTGATCGATTATCTGCCTTCTCCGCTGGACGTGGATGTGCAGTCCGGCGCCGATCCGGATGATGAAACTAAGATTACGGAATTTCCCGCCGACGATAATGCGCCATTTTGTTCTCTCGCATTTAAGCTGTGGACCGACCCCTTCGCTGGTAAGCTGGTTTTCTTCCGCGTTTACAGTGGCCAAATTAGTAAGGGCGATACGATGTACAATCCGCGTACCCGGAAGAAGGAGCGCGTGAACCGGATCATGATGATCCAAGCCGACAAGCAGGAGAATGTCGAAACCGTATATGCTGGCGACATCGCTGCCTTGGTGGGCATTCGCAATATCACCACAGGCGATACACTTTGTACCCCGGACATTGATGTATGCCTCGAGCCGCCTACCTTCCCAGAGCCCGTGATTTCCATGGCCATCGAGCCCGACTCCAAGGCGGATCAGGAAAAAATGGCAGGTGGTCTCCAGGCATTGGCCGAGGAAGATCCTACTTTCAAATGCTACACCGATGAGGAAACCGGCCAGACACTCGTGGCCGGCATGGGTGAGCTGCACCTCGAGATTATTCGGGACCGCCTGATGCGTGAGTTTAAGGTGCAGGCGCAATCTGGTGCCCCTCAGATCGCCTATCGCGAGACCATTACCGCCGGTTCCGAAGGTCGCGGACTCTTCAAGAAACAATCCGGTGGTCGCGGTCAATACGGCGACGCCACCATCACGATCGAGCCCACCGAACGGGGCAGTGGTGTGGAGGTGGAAAACAAGATTGTGGGCGGCGTGATTCCCCGTGAATACATTCCCGCAGTGGAGAAGGGAATTCTGGAAACCATTCAGGGCGGTGTGTTGGCCGGTTTTGAAATGATCGATATGAAGATTTCGATCGTTGATGGTAGCTACCACGAGGTGGACTCCAACGAGCTCGCCTTCAAAATGGCTGGAATTCTGGCCATGAAAGAAGCCGTGGCCAAGGCCAAGCCCGTGCTGCTCGAGCCGATGATGAAGGTGGAAGCCACCACCCCTGATGAATATCAGGGTGACATCATTGGCGACATGAATCGCCGCCGTGGCGAAGTGCAGGGGATTGACTCCAAGCCCTCCGGCACGGTCATCACCGCAAAAATTCCGCTGGCCCAGATGTTTGGATACGCCACGGATATTCGCTCACTATCCAGCGGCCGTGCCTCCTACTCCATGGAGCCGGACACGTTCGAGCAGGTGCCCGCCAGCATCTCCGAGGAAATTTTGGACAAGGCCAAGAAATAAGGAAACAGCATGGCTGCAGGACAACAAATTCGTATTCGACTAAAAGGCTTCGACCATCGCGTGTTGGACAAGTCTTCCACCGAGATTGTGGAAACCGTGAAGCGTACCGGCAGCCGCGTGGCGGGCCCGATTCCGCTGCCCACCCGCCGCGAGCGCTTCACCATGACCCGTTCTCCGCACGTGAACAAGAAGAGCCAGGAAACCTTCGAGCAACGCACCCACAAGCGTTTGATTGATATTTTGCAGCCGACCCCGGCGACCGTGGATGAGCTCAAGAAGCTCAACCTGCCGGCTGGCGTGGACATTAACATTAAAATTTTCTAGCGAGATGATCGGTCTGATTGGCAAAAAACTGGGGCAAACCCGCGTGTACGATGCAAACGGCAACGCCGTGTGCGTCACCGTGGTGCACGCCGGCCCAAATCGTGTGCTGCAGGTAAAGAGCTCCGAGGAAGCAGATGGCTACAACGCCGTGCAGCTCGGATACGATGATCAAGCCAAGCCCGAGCGCCAGCCCAAGCCGTTGCGTGGTCATTTCGAAAAACAAGGCGGAAAATCGGTGAAACAGGTGAAGGAATTCCGCGATTACTCGCTGGAAGTGAATACCGGCGACGAAGTGCCCGTAACGATTTTTGAAGCCGGCGATTACGTGGACGCCATAGCGGATACCAAAGGCCGCGGATTTCAGGGCGTGGTGAAGCGCTGGAACTTTGGCGGTGGCCCCGCTAGCCATGGTCAAAAAGGCTGGTTTCGTCGCCCCGGTGGTATTGGAGCCTGTGCCACCCCCGGTTGGGTGGTGCCGGGCAAGAAAATGCCCGGCCACATGGGCCAAGTAAGCCGTACCGTGCAGAACCTTGAAGTCATACAGGTTCGTGAAGAGGACGGCGTACTCCTAATCAAAGGCGCCATTCCCGGTTCCAAGGGCGATTATGTGGTCATCCGGGGTGCCAAAAAGCGCGCCAAGGAAGCCAAAGCATAAGGAGGCACGACGATGGAACTTGATGTAAAGACACTTTCAGGCAGCGACTCGGGCAAGGTGCCCGTGGGCTTTGAACTGGTGAATGCCGAGAAAGGTAATCAGGCCGTGCACGACACCGTGGTCGCCTTCATGGCTGCCCAACGCATGGGCACCGCCAAGACCAAGACGCGAGGTGAAGTGAGTGGCACCGGCAAAAAGCCGTGGCGCCAGAAAGGCACCGGCCGTGCCCGGACTGGTTCGCGCCGGACCCCTATCTTCACCGGTGGCGGTGTGGCTCATGGGCCCAAGCCGCGCGACTACTCTAAAAAGGTGAATACCAAGACCCGCCGCCTAGCCCTGCGCAAGGCGCTGACCGAGCGCATCAATGCCGGTGAGGTGATCGTGGTGGATTCCCTGAAGCTCGAGTCGCACAAGACCAAAGCGTTGGCTGATCAAATTGAATCGTTGGCACCGGAAGGCACCGTATTGCTTGTTAATGGTGAGGCCGATGGCAATTTGGCGCTGGCTGCCCGCAACATTCCGCTGGTGGAGCTGGTGGAAGCTGAATCATTGAACACCTACGAGGTGCTTCGCCCGGACACGGTGATCATCTCGAAGGACGCTCTAGAAAAAGTGGCCTCCCGGCTAAACACGAAAGAGAGCTAATGGACTCATTTACCGTCATCAAGGGTCTGCACGACTCGGAGAAAACACAGCACCTGAAGGATCTCTATACCTTCCGCCGCACCCAGGGTATGAAGGACGATGTGGACCGTCAGTACACGCTGCGCGTCGATGTGCGGGCCAATAAACACCAGATCCGCCAGGCCGTGGAGGAACTGTTTCCCAAGGTGAAAGTCGCCTCGGTAAACACTTCCCGTATGAATGGTAAAACCAAGCGCGCCCGTACCCGCGTGGCCGGCCGTACTTCCGACTGGAAGAAAGCCGTCATTACGCTCAAAGAAGGCGAGATCGAACTGTTGTAAGGAGATTAAGAGATGCCCATCCGTTCCTATAAACCCGTGACCCCCTCGCAGCGCTACATCAAGCGCTCCACCTTTGAGGAGATCACCAAGACTAAGCCTGAAAAGGCACTGGTTAAGATCAAGAAGAAGACCGGTGGCCGCAACAGTGATGGTCACAT
>DPAW01000220.1:1349-3610 GCA_003517285.1 Verrucomicrobiales bacterium | reverse complement strand
ACCGTGATCGCCATTGAGTACGATCCCATGCGCTCTTCTCGTATTGCCCTCGTGGAATACAAGGACAATGAGAAGCGCTACATCATCGCCGCTAAAGGAATGGAAGTGGGGCACAAGATTCACAGCGGTCCCGACGCCGAGCCGGAATCGGGCAACGCTTTGCCGCTGGCCAAGATTCCCGCGGGCACCGCGGTTCACAATGTCGAGCTGACTCAAGGCAAGGGTGGCCAAATCGTCCGCGCGGCCGGCTCCTCGGCCACCGTGATGGCGAGTGACAAGGACTACGCACAGATCAAGCTGCCCTCCGGAGAAATTCGCCGCGTGAAAGCCAATTGCTGGGCCACCGTGGGTGTGGTGGGCAATGCTGATCACGAGAAGCAGGTGATTGGCAAGGCGGGTAACACTCGTCATCGTGGACGCCGCGGCATTACCCGCGCGGTGGCGAAGAATCCGCACGATCATCCGATGGGTGGTGGTGAGGCCAAGACCTCCGGTGGCGGGCATCCGGTCACCCCGTGGGGTGTGATCACCAAGGGTTACAAGACACGCTCCAAGAAGAAGTACTCCAACAAATTTATCCTCGTACGCCGCGATGGTCGGCCGATGAAACGGAAGTAAGCAGCCATGGCACGTTCAATCAAAAAAGGTTACTACACCGACGCCAAGCTCCTCGGCAAGGCGATGAAGGCAAAGGAATCTGGCTCGACCAAGCCGATCAAGACTTGGTCACGCCGTTCCACCATTATGCCCGACTTTGTGGGGCTGACGTTTAATGTCCACAACGGCAAACAATTTCTGCCGGTTTATGTGAGTGAAAACATGGTGGGCCACAAGCTCGGCGAGTTTTCCCCGACCCGCCAATTCAAGGGCCACACCGCCCACGTGAAACGGGAGGTCCGTTAAGATGAATATTACTGCCACAACGCGCAACGTGCGCATGTCGCCGAAGAAGGTGCGTGAAGTGACGCGCCAGATCGCTGGTCTGCCAGTGTCTAAGGCTCAGGCTGTGTTGGCCAACATCCCGCGCAAATCCGCGCGGCTCGTCGCTCAGACCCTGAAATCCGCCGTGGCCAATGCCGAGCACATTAGCGCGGAATGGAACGAGGGCGAGATTCAGAACAAGGTGGCTGAGATCAAGGAAACGATTCAAAACAAAACCACGGAGAAGGGCACGCTGGCCCGCAAATACCGCCACCTCAGGGCGGATTTGGCCAAGTACGAGGCTTACCTCGATTCGGACAACAAGCTGGCGGCCGATACCCTCGTGATCAAGGAAGCGATGGCCGGCGCAGCCACGCCATTGCGGCGTTGGCGCACCCGCGCGCGTGGCGGTGGCAGCACCATCATCAAGCGCACCAGCCACATCCGGATCACCCTCTCCGACGACAAATAGGATTTAGGACCATGGGACAAAAGAGCAATCCAATAGGCCTGCGCTTGGCAGTCAACAAGGACTGGGCCTCCAAGTGGTATTCAGACAAGAAGAGCTTTGCAAACTACCTCACCGAGGATCGGGCAATTCGTAAGCTTTTGTTTGATAAGTTAAGCGGTGCTGCTGTGACTAAGATTCTCATCGAGCGAGCCACCCAGCGCGTGCGCATCAAGATTTTGACCGCCCGCCCTGGAGTGGTTATAGGTCGGCGCGGTGCTGAGATCGATAAGATTAAAGAACAACTCGCCCGCATGACCGGCAAAGAGGTTTACGTGGACATCCAGGAAATCCGCAAGCCGGAGATCGATGCCCAGCTCGTAGCCGAAAACGTGGCCCAACAACTCGAGCGTCGCATAATGTTCCGCCGGGCCATGAAACGCGCTGTGCAAATGGCGATGGATTTCGGAGCCGAAGGCATTCGTATCCGTTGTGCCGGTCGATTAGGCGGTGCCGAGCTTTCCCGTACGGAGCAGTACCTCGAAGGCCGTGTGCCGTTGCACACCCTGCGTGCGAATATCGATTACGGATTTACCGAGGCCAAAACCAAAGCTGGGATTCTGGGCATTAAATGCTGGATTTGTACCGGTGAGGATAAGCCCTCGAACAAGAGCGCTGAGGTTATTGAAACCGGCGCGGCCGAGAGCAACTAAGCAGAAGAAAGAACAAGAACGATGGCCAAGCAAATTCCAGCCCGCGTTAAGTACCGCAAGATGCACCGTGGCAGTCGTGCCGGCATCGCGTGGAAGGGCTCTGATGTGTCTTTTGGGGAGTACGGACTGCAGGCATTGGACCGGGCATGGATTACCACCCGCCAAATTGAAGCCTGTCG
>DPAW01000220.1:0-970 GCA_003517285.1 Verrucomicrobiales bacterium | reverse complement strand
CACAAATCCTACACCAAGAAACCGTTGGAAGTGCGGATGGGTAAAGGCAAGGCCGCGGTGGAAGGCTGGGTGGCTGTGGTGCGTCCGGCTAACATGTTGTTTGAAATTTCCGGTGTCGGCGAGAGCTTGGCTAAAGAGGCCCTGTCTCTGGCGGCGGCCAAGCTGCCGATCAAAACCCGCATGATCAAGCGATAGCCATGAATAACAATGAATTTAAAGAAATGCCCCCCGTGGAGCTGCAGGCGAAAGGTCGCGAGCTCCGGGCGGAGCTGTTCAACCTAAATCTGCAGAAATCCATCGGCACGCTCGAGAAACCGCATCGCATCGGCGAACTGCGCAAGGATATCGCCCGCGTGGAAACCGCGTTGAGCGCCAAGAAGAAAGAGGCCGCATCGGCCTGAGGAATTTGACTCATGAGTGAAGCGACAGAAAAACATCGCAAGCAGCGCCAAGGCGAAGTGGTTTCGGCCGCCGCCGACAAAACCATCGTGGTGAAGGTGAAGCGCCGCGTGCGTCATCCGCTCTACAAGAAAGTGGTAACGCGTTTTAAGAAATTTTACGCCCACGACGAGGACAACAAGGCCAAGGCCGGGGATCAGGTGCGCATTCAGGAATGCCCGCCAAAATCCAAGCTTAAGCGTTGGGAACTACTCGAAGTAGTGGGCGGCTAACCCAGGAGATCTGAAGAGATGTTGCAGTTACGTTCAGTTTGTGATGTGG
The DNA here is from genome assembly GCA_003517285.1 of Verrucomicrobiales bacterium. Lineage (GTDB taxonomy): Bacteria > Verrucomicrobiota > Verrucomicrobiia > Limisphaerales > UBA1100 > UBA1100. The sequence goes on along the minus strand of DPAW01000220.1, from coordinate 250 downwards.
CCGATAACACCGGCGCTAAGCGCGCGGCGATCATCCATGTGCTCGGCGAAGCCAAACGCTACGGCGAAATTGGCGACGTGGTGAAAGCGCACATCAAAGAAGCTGCCCCTGATGGCAGCGTGAAAAAAAGCGAAGTGGTCGACGCTGTGGTGGTGCGCACCCGCCGTGCCATACGGCGCGCCGATGGCTCCTACTTGCGTTTCGACAACAACGCGGTGGTGATCATCGACAAGGAAGGCGCGCCCCGCGG
>DPAW01000205.1 GCA_003517285.1 Verrucomicrobiales bacterium | reverse complement strand
TCACGGCCCGAAGAAAGCGAAGGGCAGTTATCGGGTGGATACCTTTGATAAACTGGCGCTTCCCGGGGACACCGGCGAACCGATGATCACCGCCGGCAAGCCGGATATGAGCGAGCTGTTTTATCGGCTGAGCACGGACGACGACGATGAGCGGATGCCGCATGAGGATGATCCGTTGCCGCCGGAAGTGGTCGCGAAATTCAAGCAATGGATTGACGACGGCGCGAAGTTTGATGGTGGCGATCCCAAGGCGCTGCTGGCCACCATCCTGCCGCCCCCGCGACATCCGGATCCACCGGCCAAATACCCGCGCGCCGTACCGATCACGGCGCTAACCTTCAGTGCCGATGGCCAGTCCGTATTTGTCTCCGGCTACCATGAAGTTTCCGTGTGGGGCGCGGCCGGTGGCAAACTGCAACGGCGCATTGCCCGCGAAGGCGAGCGGACCTACGGTCTGTCCGCCAGTCCGGACGGCAAATGGCTCGCGACCGCCAGCGGTCAGCCCGGGCGCCTCGGCGAGGTGCGTCTGTTTGAGGCGGCTACCGGCAAGTTGGATAGCGTTCTGACCACTGCTCCCGATGTTATGCTTGATGTGGCCTTTGATCCGGCCGGCCGACGCATGGTCGCCGGCGGCGCCGATGGACAGGTGCGCGTAATCGATCTGGCCTCCCGCAAAGTCACCCACACCCTCGGTCTGCATTCGGACTGGGTGAACGCCGTAACCTGGGATCACAACGGCTCGCGCTTTGCCACCGCCAGCCGCGATCACACTGCCAAGGTGTTTGACTTGGCCGCCAACAAATCGCTGGTGACCTTTGCCGGCCACGGCAAAAACGTACGCGGCGTGGTATTTCATCCCGATGGTCGCGAACTGTTCACCAGTGGCATGGACAAGAAAGTGCAGCTGTGGCGCATCTCCGATGGCAAACGCGTGCGCGACACCGGTTTCAGCGCTGAACTTTTCAAGCTCGCGCGTCGCGACAAAGTGCTCTTTGTCCCCGCCGCCGACAACCGCGTGCGCCGTTATCAGACCAATGACCTGAAACATCTGGGCGATTTTGCGCTCGATGATTGGGCCGTCAGCGTGGCCATTTCGCCCGACGGCAAACACCTCGCCGCCGGCGGCTTCAACGGTCAGGTACGCATCTGGACCCTCGAAGATGGCAAGGAACGCAATACCTTCACCGCCATCCCAGGTTTGGAGTAACCGCGTGGAGTCTGCATGAACCGATTCCTTGCCGTTGACCCAATCCGTGATTCGCTGAAAACTTTCTGTATGCGTGGTTGGATTTCATTGTTCTCCCTTTTGAGCGTCATGAGCGCGATGGCGTTGCCGTCGCTAAACACCGTGCAACCGTCCGCATGGGCGCCCGGCAAGCCTGTGGAAATTCGCGTGAACGGTGATCGGCTGGCGGGCGATCTGAAACTCTGGACGAGTTTTCCGGCGCAATCTGAGTTGATCAAGGCCGAAGGCAAACAGGCGGTCTTTCGCGTGACCCTGCCGGCAAACACGCCCATTCAAGTGGGCATGATGCGTGTGCACAATGCCGAGGGGATCAGCGTGCCGTGGCTGGTACTGGTGGATCCGTTGGAGGACGTGGCCCCGGCCAGTACCGATCGCACCAAGCCTCAGGCATTGGCCTGGCCGGTGGCGGTGGCCGGCACCTTGCCCGGGCAGGCTTCGCATTGGTTCACGCTGGACGCCAAGGCGGGAGAACGGTTCACCATCGAAGTGTATTCCGAGCGCCTGGCGGCCAAGGGCGATCCGATGATTCGGTTGTTTGATCCGAATGGGCACGAGGTGGATTATGCGGATGACGATGATGTGCGCGGCAGCGATGCCGCGCTCATGCACGAGGCGCGCCATACCGGCACCTATTTGCTGGAGTTGCGCGATGTACAATATCGCGGTGGCCAATCGTATCGCATGCGGGTCGGCCGATTCGAACTGTGGCCAGACTGGATTCTACCGCCCAACACAGTGACCGAAAAGGAACCCAACGATCAGGCCGCCCAGGCTACGCCCTTCAATTTGGGGCAGACCTTGTTTGGTCACATTGAAAAAGCCGGTGCGCGGGATCATTACCGGTTTACTGGTGTCAAGGATCAATGGGTGCAATTCCGCGCCCACACACGCCGGCAGGGATCGCCGGCCTACATCGTTCTCAAACTACAGGATGCCGCCGGTAAGACCATTCAAACCGGCGGGACTGATATCACCAAGCCGGTGATCCTGCGCCACAAGCTTCCGGCAGGCGGCGTCTACACGCTGCAAGTGGAGGAATACATCCGCCACGGCGGGCCGCGCCACCGGTACCGGCTGGATACATTCGCCGGCCAAGGCGGGGTAGTGCTCAAGCTGAAACCCGGTCAGGACGCCAAGAAAAAACCGCTGCCACTCCCCGACCGTCTCTGGGCTATTCCCGGCCAGCAACTGGCGTTGACGTTACAATTGGAGCGACACCAATATGAGGGGGGCGTGGAAATTCAATCTTCCATCGGTTGGCCGATGGAAGGCGCATCCGTGCCGGAGAAGGCTAAGGAACAAGAGCTAAAATTATCCATCCCGCCCACGGCGCGCCCCGGTGAGCTGCATCACCTCGAGCTCATCGGCCTGGCAAACGACATTTACGTGGACCCTGTGCAATTCACCGAGGCATTCCGCAATCCGTGGGGCCACATGATGCTTCTGCCGACTCTGTCGGTCATCCCCTTGGCTATCATTGAACCGGTGAACCTACAGATGAATGATGCGCGTTTGGCAGCGGGCGCTAAGGTCAAGGTACGGGTCAACACGCGCCGAGCGGCAGAACCGGTGGGGCAACAGCCGGATCGGAAGCCGATCACGTTGAGGCTCAACAATCTTCCGGCTGGTGTGACCGCCCCGGCCAAACTCGAGGTGCCGGCGGATAAGGAGTTT